>JAFDIC010000281.1 GCA_019308525.1 Deltaproteobacteria bacterium | reverse complement strand
GGGGTCTACGCGCTGAGTTTTGCCCTGGGTATAGGATTGACGGTTGCCAGCGGGGTCCTGCTGACCATGTTCATTCCCGTGGGTATCAATCCTTACATGGGGGGAGTATATACCTTGAAGGCGTTCGTGATCGCGGTCCTGGGCGGCCTTGCTTCGCCCTATGGGGCATTTTTCGGAGGATTGGTCTTCGGAATCATTGAAAACGGCTCATACACCCTCTTCGCTCTGATCCCTGGAGTGGAACCCTTCGCGCTAACGAGGTTCCTGTCCTTTGTTATTCTACTCGTCATTCTCCTGATAAGGCCCACCGGTATCTTGAGGGGAAAATGAAAAGAGATTTCAGTCCTTACCTGCCGCTGATACCCGTGCTTCTGGCCTACCTTGTGCTCTTCGCCCTCGGGAAGGGCATGACCGGCATGTGGCAGCTCGTGGGAATGCTGGCCTTCTACTGCGCGCTGGGACAGGCCTTCAATATCTTTCTGGGTATGACGGGATATGTTGATTTCGGCTACGTGGCTTTTCTGGGCATCGGAACTTACGGGATGGCCCTGGGAATTACTCGACTGGCCCATTTTCAGGGCCTGGGCCTTTGGATTGTCCTGTTCGGCCTGGCACTGGCAGTGGTAATGGCCACCCTGCTGGCCCTTGCAGTGGGTGCCGTAGCCCTGAGGCTGAGGGGGGCCTATTTCGCTATCGCCACCATCGGAGTAAACGAGGGGTTCAGGTACCTGATAGAAGGGGCAAGGATATGGAACGGGGCCGAAGGCATCATTTTTACCGCCCAGATGAATGAGGCATTCGGTAGAGAGACTGCCAGCGCCCTTTCAACCTTCTGGGCGGATGTGATCGTACTGATCCTTGCCGCGCTTGCTGCCGTGGTCACCCTCCTGTACATGAGGAGCAAAATCGGCTATGCCTTGACCGCACTGAGGGAAGACGAGGATGCAGCCAAGGTCATGGGCATCAATGTAACCAAATTCAAGATCATTGCCTTTATCACCAGCGCCAGCTTCGCAGGACTGCTGGGTGCGGTTTCCTGGGCCCTGAAAACCCCCTACGTCTTTCCGCCGGAAGTATTCGAGATCCACTACACGGTTGAGGCAATAATCATTGTGCTCCTCGGCGGGGCAGGCACCCTGCTTGGACCTGTTGTGGGAGGCCTGATATACGGGATAGCCAAATACTATCTATCGATCATATTGCCGGGATTTCAGCTTCTGATCTTCGCACCCATAATAATCATCATAATAGTGGCCTTCCCTGAGGGTGTCATTGGGGTGGTAAAGTCCAGGAGCAGAGGAACCAGACTGGCTCCGTTTATTGATTAGGAGGGTTATGAGCCTGTTAAGACTGGAAAATGTCACGAAACGTTTCGGCGGACTGATCGCAGTGAATGGGTTCAGCATGGAGATTGAGCCGGGCGAGCTGCTGGGCATAGTGGGCCCCAACGGGAGCGGAAAGACCACCCTGTTCAACGTCATAAGCGGTGTGTACAGGCCTGATGAAGGAAGAATCATATTCGAAGGAAAGGACATAACCACTTTACCGGCATACAAGAGGGCGCCCCTGGGCCTGGGAAGAACCTTCCAGATATCCCGGCCCTTCAGTTCCGCCACGGTGCGCGAGAATGTGGCAATAGGCGCCATGTTCGGGACACAGGCACGGAGAATCAGTGTTGGAGATGCCCTGGGGGTCGCGGACAGATACATCCAGCTCGTCGGTCTGGAGACCCATGCCGACAAGCCTGCCGGCTCCCTCACTCCGGTTGAGAAAAAGCTCATGGAGATCGCCCGCGCCCTTGCAATGAGGCCAAAGATCCTCCTTCTCGACGAAGCCATGGCCGGCATGAACCCCAGGGATATCGACAACATGGTACGGTTCATCAAGACCGTCAAGGAAGAAGAAGGAATCGCCATTGTTTCAATGGTCGAACATATAATGAGGGCGGTGGCCGGCCTGGCTGAAAGGGTCATCGTGATGAATCAGGGCGAGAAGATGGTGGATGCCAGGACCCAGGACGCCCTGACAGACCCAAGGGTTATCGATGTATACCTGGGCCGAGCAGCGCCAGACGGAAGAGGTGATCGAACCGGTGGAGACCCCTCAGAGACGTGAAGGGGAAGCGGCAGACATGCTGAAACTTAAGAACTTGGAGTCAGGATACGGACCAATGCAGGTGCTTTGGGGGCCCAGCCTGTCCGTTGAAAAGGGAACCATCACCTCTCTCCTGGGCCCGAATGGTGTTGGAAAATCGACCCTCCTGTGGACCGTCCTGGGCACTGTTTCCCCGTGGGGTGGGGAGATCATATATGAAGAGCGGGATGTTACATATCTTCCGCCCCATAGGAAAGTGGATGCCGGCCTTACCCTGGTCCCGGAGGGAAAGCATCTGTTTCGTGAAATGACGGTCCACGAGAACCTCGTGATGGGTGCCTACCTCAGGAGGGCCAGGGAGAAAATGGCCAGATCCCTGGATCTTGTCTACGGGCTGTTCCCCATACTCAGGGAAAGGAGCAACCAGGCGGCGGGTTCCATGAGCGGAGGGGAACAGCAAATGTTGACCATAGCAAGGGCCCTCATGACCGTGCCGAAACTAATCATGCTGGATGAACCGAGCCAGGGTCTTGCCCCGAAGCTGGTATCCCAGGTCTTTGAAACGGTGGTAAAGATGAAAGAAGACATGGGTCTCACAATCCTCCTCGTAGAGCAAAATGCGGAGGCATCCCTTGATGCAGCGAATTATGTCTACATCATGCACGAGGGAAAGATAAAGGCGGAAGGCAAAGCAGAGGAGATAAAGGATTCACCTGAAATCAGGGAGGCCTATCTGGGGATATGACAGGCTTCCGGGCGCCCTTTTCGGATTTGCCAACGCGAGAACAACAGATCATGCCCTCTGGGCTTAGAGCAAAACCGGGCCCTTTGGACCCGGATTCTTACTTCTTTTGTTGACAAACCAATGGCATGTCAGGTATGCAAGAAAAACCTTTAAACCAAGAACAGGCCGAAGGGGATTTGAATGGCCATGCTGAATCATCTCTTCACCCCTTTTGAGGTCAAGGGGCTTCACTTCAAGAACAGGATCGTGATGCCGGGGCTGGCATCCTTCTTGATCGAGGATGACGGGTCCATCTCAGACAGGACGGTCGAACATTACAGGAATCGGGCCGCAGGAGGCCCCGCCCTGGTGATCGTAGAAGCCCATGCCGTTTCTCCCGAAGGCGTAGTCTCAAATCACCAGGCAAGAATATATGATGACAGGTTTATCGAAGGATTGTCACGCATCGCTAAGGTCATGAAGTCTGAAGGCGCAATCCCTGCCATCCAGATACACCACGCAGGCAGGCAGGTCCCCTTCAGGGTCATAAAGCGAAAGCCCCTGGCTCCCTCCAACCTCCCCTGCCCCACTATCAGGACCGAGGTGGAGCCGCTGGACCACGAAAGCATAGGGAGGATCGTCAAGGCCTTTGGGGATGCAGCCCGAAGGGCCGTTGAAGCCGGCTTCGAGCTGCTGGAAATACACGGAGCCCACGGATACCTCATCAACCAGTTCCTGTCCCGCTTTTCCAACATCAGGGACGATGAATACGGTGGCGACATCAAGGGAAGGACTAGATTTGCGAGAGAAATCGTTCAGGAGATCAGGAATCGCGTGGGGGACGATTTTCCACTGTCTTTCAAGATAAGCGCCCAGGAGTTCGTGCCGGATGGATTGACTGTTGAAGAAAGTATCGAAATCCTGAAAGAAATCGTCCCCTGTGGCATAGATATCCTTCAGGTGTCCGCCGGCAACGATGCCACTCCGGAGTGGATCTGCCAGCCCATGTTCATGGGAAAGGCCTGTCTCGTAGACTCCGCCGCCAGGATAAGGGAGGCCCTGGAAATACCCGTTATGAGCGTCGGGAGGATAAACGATCCCCTGGTAGCGGAATCCATCATCCAGGAAGGCAAGGCGGACCTGGTGTGCATGGGCAGGGGGTTACTTGCTGACCCAGAACTGCCCAGAAAGGCCGAAGAGGGGCAACTGGAGGATATCAGGATATGTATTGCCTGCAATACCTGCATGGAATCCATTTTCCGCAGGGGCAGGATTGAATGCCTCGTAAATCCATCTCTCGGCAGGGAAAAGGAGATGGAGATACATCCTGCCCCAAGAGCCAAGAAAGTCATGGTGGTAGGTGGCGGGCCCGGGGGACTCAATGTGGCATGGGTTGCAGCCCAGAGAGGCCACGAAGTGCATCTCTATGAAAGACAGCCCGAGCTGGGGGGACAGCTCAACCTGGCCACAATCGCAAGTTACAAGAAGGAACTCATCAGCCTCATCGAGTACCAGAAGCGCCAGGTAGAAAAGTTCGGGGTCAATATCCATCTGAACACAGAGGTGACCGGTGAGCTGGTAAGACGAGAGGCTCCCGATGCCGTAATTCTGGCCACGGGCTCCGTCCCGATAACCCCCCCCGTTCCCGGTATCGACAAACCAATAGTCGTACCACTGTCTGACATGCTGAGCGGGATCAGGGCCGTCGAAGGGAAGGTGATCGTGGTCGGAGGAGGGGCCACGGGTTGCGAGGTAGCCCATCATCTCTCTGAAAACGGGTGCCAGGTGACGATCGTCGAAATGCTCCCCAGGCTTGCAGAACAACTTGAATCCATTACAAGAAAGGTCTTGATCGGAAAACTGAGGGAAAACAACGCCAGAATCCTGACCGAGCACAAGGTCATTTCCATAGGGGATAGGGGCGTGAGCGTAACCGACAAGAACGGGAAAGAGTCATTTCTAGAGGCGGATTCCGTGGTTATCACGATCGGTAACAGGCCTGATAACGCCCTTCATGACGAGTTGAAGCCTACGGGGATCGAACTCTACAAGATCGGCGACTGCCTTGAACCTCGCAGCGCAAAGGCTGCCATCTATGAAGGGGCTATCATAGGCAGGAAAATCTGAGGATGGCTTCGTAGAAAGTCCGATTGCCCTTGGACAGGCTCACGCTCCTGTCATCCCGCGCCAATCGTCGTGTTCGTGAAAACGGGAGCCCCCGGAGTCAGTTAGCTCAATTCCTGATAAGCCCTTTGAATCTCTTTGAATTTTTCTTCGGCCAGAGATTGGAATTCCTTTCCCAGGTGGGCTACCTTGTCAGGATGGTACTTGTTTACAAGGTTGCGATAAGCTGATTTTATCTCTTCCTTCGATGCGCTCCTCTCTATGCCCAGCACCTCGTATGGATCTCTTACCCTGGGGCTTCTCCCGATGTCTCTTTCCCCCTTGAACTCCTCCCCCCGCCATTCCTTTCCCTGGTGCGCTCCCTGGCCCCGAGCACGCTGGTACTGATTGTACATACTCTGGTAATAGCTTCGCCTCTTCTTGTACTTGGAATACTGCCACCACAGGAATCCCAACACCAAGAGGTCGTCAATCCACCCCCAGCCAACCAAGAAGTCGGGCAGTAGATCATAGGGTGAGAGAACGTACAAGAGGGAAAGCAGGTACAACAAGAATCTCATAATAC
>JAFDIC010000280.1 GCA_019308525.1 Deltaproteobacteria bacterium | reverse complement strand
TGCTGGGCATTTTCCTTTCATCCATGAATACCTTCATTGGCACCTCTTGGACCCTGGAAACATGAGCCCGGACAGAAAGGGGAGGTACTTGTCCTTGAGGTTATCCCTTCGATAGAACTTTCTGTCCAGAAAAAAAGGGGGGTAATAGATGATGGATTTGATAATCTGCTCCAAGCATTTCTTCAGGTTTCCCTGTTGCATCGCCTTATATGCATTCCATCTCAGTACTCCGGAACGGAACCTGTTCCTGGAAAACCAATATCTCCAATAGGCCGGAGAAAGGGGCTTCCCCCAGTACCTCCTTACCGCTCTATCCAGTTCAACGTCGAATGATTCCTTATGGGCCGAGGTCTTGGAAACCGCGTGTATCCTGAAGTTTGCAATTGCCTCGTTCGTATAGTACAAAAAATACTTGAGGCTGCACCTGAGCCAAAAGTCATAGTCCATGACGAAATCCAAGCCTTCATCCAGGAGGCCTACATCGCGGATTACGTCGCTCAGAAAAAAGGCGCTGGGCTGTGGAATGTAATGTTTCCAGTAGGCCTTGAAATCCTGAGAGCTATAGAACTTGCCTTTGTAGTAGTCTATTCTTCCTCCTTCCTCGTCTATGACGTGGCAGTCGCCATAGATGAAATAAATTCCCTCTTCCTTGGAGAGCCATCCAGCTGAAGTACAGAAGGCATTTTGGCAATAGAAATCGTCTGAATTTATCCAGGCAACAATTTCGCCCCTGGCCTTTGTGAAGCCCTTGTTTATGGCGTGGGATTGACCCCTGTCGGGTTTGCTCTCCCAGTATTCTATCCACTTCTCATATTTCTTTATGATATCAACCGAGTTATCAGTGGAACCGCCGTCAAAGATCATGTATTGAATATCGGGATAACCTTGTAGCAGCACAGAACGAATGGTTTCTTCAATGAACGCACTTTGATTGAAGCTAGGGGTAATGATGGTTATTTTCGGCCAGGGGGAGCCATCCTGCATTGTCTCCGGTACCGGGGGTGATTCCTCTGTCCAGGGCCAACCAGTCTTGCAGGCTTGTGGCGATGGCAAATCCTGTAATCGAGGGCAATGCATGTGTAAGATTCTATCCTCTTATCCGCTCAATGAGTCTTGTCACAGAAGGCCTTTTGTGCAATCTGTCCTTGATGAATTCCGGATTTTTGGTTGCAATCAGGTTCAAATAAGGGTAAGTTTCCCTGATTGGATCCGGGACAATATCATTTCTTGATTGGTCATAGGAGAACATCTTGTAACCGAGGTCCTCGAGCTTGTGATAGACTTCACCGCAAGTAACCCCCGCTGATTCGGCTGCCTTTTCCGTGAACTCGACTTGAAGAACAGGAGCATCCTGCCTGGAGAGAAAAAGGCTGCCGCCTCTCAGCACGTTCATCTCCCAGCCTTCCACATCGATTTTGACCATGGTCACTTTGCCAAGAAGCTTGTTTTCACTCACAAAGGTATCCAATTTGGTGCACTTCACCAGTTGAGTGGAAAAGTCGTCTCCTTCGATGGGGTGAGCAAAGGAATTCCACGCATCGTAGCCATCCCGGGATACAAATAAAGGTAGTTCCCCTTCCTGGTGAGACACTGCCATTTGAAAACACAAGACGTTGGTAAAGCGGTTTAACGCCACGTTTCCACAAAGCCGATCATAGGTCTTCTTCGCAGGCTCGAAGGCATATACCCTGCCTGTGTCTTTTACACACCAAGCAGCCAGCAGAGAAAAAAGTCCTATATTGGCTCCAATGTCGATATATATGTCTCCAGGCCGCAAAAACATTTTCAGGAAGCGACGCTCCAATGTCTCGAAATCATAGCAGTACAGGTAGCGCGAAAGCTCACAGTCAAAGTAAAGACACATCTTTATCCCTCGGTCAACCTTGGTTTCAAAACACCTCATGTGACCTTTCTTTGAGTCCCACCATGCAACCCTTCTTTTCCTCATATACCGGCGCAATTCTTCCTGCAAACGTTCGGTTGCGGTCCGGTTACGCAAGTGCGCAAACACTCGTTGGACTCGACTACCTGCGCGGGGCATCATATTCAGTTATCTCGCTCTTTGTGCTTTGAGGAAAACCATTTGAATATCGGAGCTACACAACCGGGACGACTGGTACCATCCAGGGCATTCCAAAAAGGCGAAACCCCGTGATCCAGAACTACTTCGAATTGGACTGATGCATCCATATTCACAATCCAGTACATGTTGTGTATACCAATTTTGGGAGATACGTAGTATATTCCACCATTCAAAAGGCCTTTTGGGATAACGCTGTGCCAGATGTTTTCTCCAGGTTTAAGTCTTGGCCAATCCCGGGGATCCATATCAGTCTGATAACTCCTGGCGATAACTTCGCCTCCGGAAGTCAAGAGGTCAAAACCCACGCAAAGGGCAGAATGGGATGTGTTGACCACGAATCTCATTTCGACGATGATATCGCGGCTGCTGGAATAGATACCGGAAGATTTTCCGCCTTCATCAGAGACTCTGATGCCTATTAGCCTGAATTCATCTGTCCCTGGCGCCTGATCTTCGGGCCATGATTTCTCGCTGCTCATTTCCCCCAGCTCTGTGAGATAACTGGAGACTATCGAGCGGGATTCTCCGATTGAGACAACTTGGCCTATGTCCAATCGAATTGCTGTTTTACAAAGGGATTGAACTGCTTGCATATTATGGCTTACAAACAAAACCGTACGGCCTTCCCTCGAAACGTCCCCCATTTTTCCCAGGCACTTTTTCTGGAAGGCGGCATCCCCCACAGCCAGCACTTCGTCAACCAGTAGAATCTCCGGTTCCAGGTGTGCTGCCACCGCAAAGGCCAGGCGCATGTACATACCGCTGGAATATCGCTTGACTGGTGTATCCACGAACTTTTCCAGTTCTGCGAAGGCTATGATCTCATCGAATTTCCTTGTAACCTCCCAGCGGTCCATGCCGAGGATTGCACCGTAGAGGTAGACATTTTCATGCCCCGTCAGCTCCGGGTGAAAGCCCGTGCCCACTTCAAGGAGTGACCCAACGCGGCCCCTCAATTCGACCCTTCCGGTGGTCGGCTCGGTGATCTTGGACAGGACCTTCAGCAACGTGCTTTTTCCGGCACCGTTTCTGCCTATGATTCCCACCACCTCACCCTGCTTTACGTCAAAAGAGACGTCTTTCAGGGCCCAAATAGTCTGCTCGGAAGATGACCGCTGACCGCTGACCGTTGACCCCGTGGATTTCTCGGCGAAGCGCATTCTGTTAAGTGCGCTTCTCGTCGCCCGTCCGATGCGGGTGAAGGGGGCCTTGGCAGAATCTATCAGGGTTTCCCGGAAGGTCTTGTATCCTTCCTTGGCCCCGATGCGGTACTGCTTTGAAAGGTTCTCGACTTTGATAGCAATGTTACCCATTTTTCAGGACCGATGACCGCGGACAGCCGACCGCTGATCGTTAATTACGGACGGATGACCGTGCCAAAGTGTTTTATGTGAACGATATCTGTATCCTTATCAATCTCCTGGGCTACCCGGTGTTAGTTCTCTTTCTGCTACTGCTGTTTATAGATTTTCTAAAGGCCGTTAATTTGGCGAAAAGCTTTTCACTAGATTCATATGAGGCTTGGATCTTTTCTCTGTCGACATAATCACGGCGTTCTAGCAATTTCAAACAAGCAACTGTCTCAACCAGTGAGCGCAGTGCCATCCCTAAGAACCGATTTTGTTCTGCATTGCTCTGGCCAGTAGAGCCTTCAGCTATATTTAATGATATGGAGGTAGACGCTCTAGTGATTTGAGATGCCAAATTGTATCTTTCCAGTTCTGGGAGTCTTTCAGCAATATCATAGATCCCATCCATAAATTCGATTGATAGCTTCCACACCTCTAGTTTTTCAAATTTGTACACTTTCCCCTCGTTCGTTAGTCTACCGTCGGCGGTCGTAAGTCTGCGGTCGTTATACTACATCTGCGAAAACCCTTTCCATTCTCCTGAAGTAGAAGAGCCCCCCAGTGAGTATTATCAATATGATAACCGTTGATACCCCTAAGAGAAACCAGTCGATCGGCTGGTGTCCCAGAACCGCGGCCCTGTAAGCCTTTATTACACCGCCCATGGGGTTGAGGGCCAACAGCCATTGGTATTTTTCCTTTACCATGCTCACCGGGTATATCACCGGAGAGACGAACATCCAGAGCTGGATAAGAAAGGGGATCGCGTACCTTATGTCTCTGTACTGAACGTTCATGGCGGAAAGCCAAAGTCCTACCCCCAGGGCGCACAGGAATGTCAGGGCCACAAGGAAAGGAAAGAGAAGAATACCCATGGCACTTGGTACAAAGCTATAGTGGATCATGAGAACACCCAGGACGAACATGGCGACAAAAAAATCGAGCAGTCCTGCAAGGGAGGCCGAAGCGGGAACGATCAGCCGAGGAAAGTACACCTTCGTAATCAGGTTGGCGCTTCCTACCAGACTGTTGCCTGAACCGGCTAGTGCGTTCGCAAAGTAAGTCCAGGGCAGGAGCCCCACATAGACGAAAATGGGGTAGGGCGTCCCTTCTGAAGGGATCTTGGCCAGGCGGCCGAAAAAGAGTGTAAACACGATCATTGTAAAGGCCGGCTGGATAATAGCCCATAGACCACCCAATACCGTTTGTTTGTAACGAACCTTGATGTCTCTTTTGGTCAGAAAGTAAAGGAGTTCACGATAGCTCCATATTTCCTTTAGATCTATGGGCACCCAGCCCCTCTTTGGTTCAATGATGGTTAGATTTTCATTAACGTCCAACTTCAAACCAATTTCCCCCGCAAAGAGAGAATCTGCCAATAAAAAAGGCGCATCCCTTTGATCGGTAAGAGACACGCTGTTAAGAATCCAAAGAATAAATCTGGAAAAAGGTTGAAGGTTTATCTTTACTATATCCCATGCCAAGATTCCCGGGTTATTTCAAATCCTCCCTTCTCGTCCTCTGGGCTGGTGTGCAGGCTCACTTGTTCCTCAAGGCTCGTTCCATCCCACCAGTTTGCCCTTCTTGTCAAAGGATACATACCCACCGTATATGTTGGGATAGTACCAGAGCGTAATAGCCCCATGAATAATCTTGCTGGGTTCTCCCAGGATTGATTTCACCTGCGATTCTTTCATTCCAGCCTTCAGTTTTCGCCAGTTCTTCTTGCTCTGCCATCCGAGGGCAGCGCCTATCGCCTCTTCCCTTGTCCTTTCACACTCTTCAAGCAGACCCTCGAGTTCTTTGACCCTTTGCTCGAGCTGTGCGGCCTTTTTTCGCAGGGTTGCAAGGTCATCCCCTTGGGCTCTACCCCCTGGAACAGAGAGGAGAAGCAAAGCGATTATACCGATGATGAGTAGAAAGAATTTCTGTGCTTTCATGTCCGCTACCTTTGTAATCCATCCTCCAGCCTCTGGATCAAAGATGGCTCAAAGGGAGGATTAAGTTATTTTGATGAAGTTTAGACAAAAATATCACAAATTTCCTATTATTGCAATAACAAAAAGGCCCTAGCCGGTTTGGGAGTATTGGCGGAAAGTACGAGGTACCCCTTGTCTCACTGCATGGGGAAGCGTCTTCAGCACAATAATATGGGCAACCCCCCTTTTGTTGTCGCAGCAATTTCTAGTTCCGATAAATCGCAAGGCGGGCCTTGCTCCTACCGGTATGGGATTCGCCGTCCACTATTGTAGGAGCAACTTCTAGTTGCGATTGTCATCCGTACTTATCTCGAAAAGGCATTTCAACCTCTGATTCCATAGATCGGCATGCCTCTATACAAATCTCAGAAAGGGCTTGACAATGCGGAGCGTTGAATTAAAATTACCAAAAAGGCATATAGTTCTAATGCTGGAGAAAAGACCGCTATCTTTGAAAGCGGGCTTCAAGCTTTTGAATGTTTCTAGAGGGGCCAAAATGTGGCCAAAAAAATCGCTTTTTTGTTTGGAATGGTGAACATACGAGGTGGCGCTGGCCTGTTGCGAGAAAGTGCAGCAAATGAGCGAATGAAGTATTGTCTGCGATAAAATAGCTAGATCGGAATATAAAAAT
>JAFDIC010000279.1 GCA_019308525.1 Deltaproteobacteria bacterium | reverse complement strand
TGGAGTGCGTACATGCCCGATGCGCAAGAGGTCTTGAAAAGGCTTGAGGCAAAGGCCAGTTCCAAAAACGTGGAAGGAATGGCCAAATTCGGGATGACCCCTGAGAAGAGACTGGGGGTGTCGGTTCCTGAGGTGCGTAGACTCGCAAAAGAGGTCGGCAGAGACCACAACCTCGCCTTGGAATTGTGGGAGACCGGAGTCCTGGAAGCAAGGATAGTCGCAGGGATGGTCGCTGAGCCTGAAAAACTCACCGAGAAGCAAATGGAGAACCGGGGCTGTGCAAGGAGGGGGAAAGGGTCTTTGTTCAGTGCCTTGATCCCCGTGACCATAGTGGTGGAGGCACATCGGTCTTCGAAATGGAAACAGACCAGTGCTAGGGGACGCAATAGGAAGGAGGCCTTCTTGTAACCCCATGCGCGTCTTCATCTCAATAGTTTTTTGGGGTCTACTGGCAATGACAAATATTCATGGAAAGGAGCGTATGTTGACTGATAGCCCAGATAGAGACTATTCCCCGCTTGACAGGCCTGAAATCTTGATGGGCCTTTTCCATCCGAGGCCTGAATATGGAGCGACTGGAAACAATGAAAACGCCGTTGAAGTGCTGATTGAGGTGGAGAAAGGCATTGTGGTGGGAGGCCGTTTCCACATGGGGGCGGAGAGGGGGGCACCCAATATCCTTTTCTTTCACGGAAATGGGGAGATAGTGGCTGATTATGATGAACTGGGCCCCCTTTACAACACCATGGGTATGAATTTCCTGCCCGTAGACTACAGGGGCTATGGCCGATCCACCGGCACGCCCACAGTCACAGCCATGATGAGGGATTGTCACGCCGTCCTCCATTTTGCCAGGGAGTGGCTCCGAAACAATGGTTTCACCGGGCCCTTTGTCGTCATGGGCCGATCCCTGGGCAGTGCTTCGGCCCTGGAGCTGGCAAACCGCCACAAGAAAGTCATCAACGGCTTGATATTGGAGAGCGGTTTCGCCCACACCGGGCCGTTGCTGGAACTTCTTGGCATAGACCTATCCGCCATAGGGTTCAGGGAAGAGCAAGGGGCAAGGAACCTGGAAAAGATAAAGACCTGGGACAAACCGACCCTTATCATCCATGCTGAATTTGATCACCTTATCCCCTTTTCTGATGCCCAGGCCCTGTATGATGCCTGCCCCTCCAGTGACAAGACGCTCCTCAAGATACCTGGTGCAAACCACAACGACATCTTCATGAAGGGACTGGACATGTACATGGAAGCAGTCAAAACCCTGTGCGAGAAGGCCAGAAAAGGCCGAAGATAAACCCCGGAGCCCGGCCCCTCCAGGGTGCCAGCCCTTGACCCAACATATGGGTACTATGGAATCGAAGGCTGAGTCGTTTCGGCAACAGCGAACTTTATCAACTCGAACCTTGGACAGATAAGCTGAAGATGAAAAAGAAGAGACTTCTCCTGCCCCTGCTCGTCCTCCTTGGCCTCGCTGTCCTGTATATGTCAGGGCCCAGCCCTGCCCCGCCTTCATACAGTGATTCCTGGCCGAATCTGGACATCCCGGTGCAAGAACTGGATGAGCATGTACGAAAGAAAGAGGCCGATCTTTCCATCAAAGAGGACAACCAAAGTCGCATCATTTGGGCCGAACCCGGGAAAAAGACGCCGACAGAGTGGGCAATGCTTTATCTTCATGGATTTTCAGCCTCATGGTTCGAAGGCGCGCCGCTCCATACCGATTTGGCCTCCCGATTTCATATGAATCTCTACCTTCCAAGGCTGGCTCACCACGGATTGAGGGACCCTGAACCACTCCTTCACCTTACGGCGGAATCTCTTTACCTATCCGCTCTCGATGCCCTGGCACTGACACACAAGATCGGGCGAAGGATAATTGTCGTGGGTACATCCACCGGAGCGACACTCGCTATAATGCTGGCGGCCCGATTTCCCGATAAGGTCCATGCATTGATGCTTTACTCTCCCAATATCCGCATTAACGATCCCTTTGCATGGGTCCTTGCCCGGCCCTGGGGCTTACAGGTTGCGCGGCTTATCAAGGGAGGACCCTATAATGATACCGGGGACAGGGATCCCATTGTGAAGAGGTACTGGTACACCCGTTACAGGCTGGAAGGGGCAGTTGCTTTGCAGGTGCTACTTGAGAGCGCCATGACAGATGATACCTTCAAGAAAGTCACCTGCCCCCTGTTCATGGGATACTATTACCGGGACAAAGAGAATCAAGACCCCGTAGTAAAGGTATCAAGCATGCTGGAGATGTTTGACAGGCTGGGGACCCCGCCCCAGAGTAAGGTCAAGATCGCCTTTCCTGATGCCGGAGTCCATGTCATCGCATGCAGGTACAGCAGCAAGGCATACCCGAAAGTGGCGCAAGCTTCCAGGGCATTCCTCGCAAGCCTCTTGGGCAAGTGATATTTCTTGTGAGGGAGAGGGGAACAGGGAACCCTGAGGCGGCGGAGTGGGGACTGCCCATGACGCCAGGCGGTCGCGTAAAGGTGGAGGCGACGTTACAGCTTCCCGCTCATCCTGAGGTCTATATTATCGGGGATCTGGCCCATGTGGAAGCAAACGGCAATCCCCTCCCCTTGCTCGCCCCGGTCGCAATCCGCCAGGGTGAACTGGCCGCTCAAAATATCCTTCTCCAGGTTAAGGGTGAAAAGCCACAACCATTCCGGCACAAGGACCCGGGGGTCCTGGCCACCATCGGCCGCAATGCCGGGATCGCCCACATATGGGGCTTCGCCTTTACCGGCTTCCTGGCATGGGTCCTTTGGATCGGTGTCCACATAGCAAAGCTGATCGGTTTTCGAAATCGTATCTTCGTGCTTCTCAACTGGAGCTCGGACTATCTGCGCTTTGAAAGAGCCGTACGACTGATTCTGACGCCCCCACCAAGGAAGGACACCGCCTCCCCGAGCAGGAAAACCTGCTAGGCGCCCCTGAAATGCAGCCCTTGAGGACAACAAGAAACCCGATCACGGTAGTTGGCCGGCCCCGGAACTCTCGCCGTTTCATTCCCTTCTATCAGGAAATCCCCGCACTTTTGCTCTTACAAGAGATACCATAGTCCCAGGCCCAGGAGAAACATGGAGACCAGGGTGATCGCCAGGGTGTATTGCCCGGCCCTTGGTTCCTTTTCCCCCATCAGGGTAAACCCCATTGCAATACCGATGCTGAGCAGGCCATACCATAGACCTGACAACAGCCATTTCCACCAATTCATTTCCATGCCCAGGTCCCTGGCCCAAATAGGGGCAGAGGCAATCATCAGGGCATAGAGGAGGCCCATGAAAACCCAAAAGAGCGCTCTCCAAATGGTCGAGTAAAGCAGCATGATCCTCTCCTCTCTACCACGTCCTGGGAACATCGAACCACTTATCGGGCTGGAGCCAGTCCGGCGGTTCGTGGTAGGTAGCATTTTTCCCCACGGGCGGCGGCATGAACTCACTGGCCTTGGGGTACTTGAACAGGGTCTTCTGCAACCACAAGAGCATGCTTGCTGCTATTCCTGTCGGGTCCCTGGGGTCAACGTACCGGGAAACGCTGTGAACCCAGTTGTTCTTACGGCTGTAGGGACATACGGCAAGGCATATGCGGCATCCCCTGGGACGACTGGTGGCTACGCTGGCCCAGATGTGATAGCAGAGCTCATCCCTTATTAACCATCGCTTGTATCCCCGCACCATATCAGTATCATCCTTATGGCTGATGGCACCGCTCGGACATTTTTCAGCACAGATCTTGCATTTCTTGCAAAAATCCATGATCCCAAGGTCCACTGGCTTGTCCACTTCCATGGGGATGTTGGTGGTTACGACAGCCAAGCGTGAGTTCGCCCCAAGCTCCGGGGTTATCAGGAGGCCATGCCGCCCCTGTTCACCAAGCCCTGCATCAATGGCGACAGGCGGAGTTACCATGTCATAGAAGCGGGGTGGGACGTGTGATCTCGCCGGGTACCCTAGTTCATGGATAAAGGTCTCCAACTTCCCCGCGATAAAACGCTCCCTGGAATAGGCATCATAGGATGTGCCATAGGTTGGGTTGGCGTAAAAGGCATCCCACTCATGGGGGGTTACAAGCACAATGGCATACTCCCAATGGGCGGGTATATCATAGACGACGCTACCTACTCCCCGCAGATAGCCCTGGTAGCACCAATCTGGATTGAGCTTTCCTATTCCAACCAGGGTTGCACCGAATGTGTGGGCTATCTTCTTGATCAGTTGGGAAGCATGCTTGGGACTCTTGAAAGGCAGGGGCTTGTCCCTGCGAATCCCTCGAAAATCCCATTCCTCCGGCGAAGTATTGGGCTCGGGAGGAAAGAACCGGTTGAAGTCAAACTCACCCTTCTGATCCTGGTAGGCTGAAGCATGGGCGTTGGACCAGGCCTCGGCAAGGGCGAACTGTGTCTTGAAGCTCTCCCAGTTGGCCTTCTGTTGCTTCATAAGCTCAAAGGTCTTCAGGGTAGACTTGAACCTTTCGGGCTGCTTGGTGAAAAACTCCCTGAGGGGTTCGGGGAGCTTCTCTATCCCCATTGAGGGCACCCATTTGGGTTCGCTTCCATCCGGAGGGTGCATGAGATCTTTGATCGTGGTAAGGCGATAAAAGAGCACGTCTTCCCATTTCAGGCGAATGGTTTTATCTGTCACGCCATAGGTGGGCCGGTCTTTATGAAAGGGCTTCCGGTTGTAGAATTGCCCCGCACCGAGGTTGTGCCTTTCCCACCCTGTGTAGCTGTCATAGGTCCTGCCCGCGGCATATCCGGCCACTGCCATGCCAACAATTGCCAACGCCGCTGCCAGTGCACCGGCGGTCTTGAGAAGGGAGTGCTGGGTACCATCATCAGCGACAGCCACCCCGCTGAAACCCAGGAGCAGGAAGCACAAGAAGAACACGGCGAGTAACTCCTTCGAGAACCTCTTCTTCATCAGCAACGTCCTCCATTCATAGAAGTGGGTGCACCTGCTGCCCAGCAATTCCTTTAGGACAGGCACCTCTAAAGTAAAAATCCGGGCACAAAGGGCCCGGTTTTGGTCTAAGCCCGGAGGGCATGATTTGTTGTTCTCGCGTTGGCAAAATCCGAAATTCGAATCTCGAAATTCGAAACAAAATCAAATATCAAATGTCCCAATGACAAAAACAAAACCATAATCGCTACGCCTATTGTTTGGATCATTTGAATTTTGGTCATTAAGTATTGTTTCGGATTTCGTGCTTCGGATTTAGAGCCTTTTCATTTCTCAACGCAGAGCCAATGATCTCTGACCTGGCCCTGAGAACCAGGTTTTCGTGTTAGAATAAAACTACTCGACCAAGGTCTTTTAGTCAACAGGGGAAATCAAAGACAGGAGGACCCCTGTGCTCATTCGATACATCTCCCTCGTGAGGCAATATTCTCGAAAGTGGATTTGGCATCGGCAAAAGGCTAGAATACCCTCATGGATGACATGGCATTCAGACAGCTCCTGGAATTTCTCGGGCTCTCCTGGCCGGGATACAGGAAGGTTCGAAAGGGGGTCAAGAAGAGGATTGCCCGTCACAT
>JAFDIC010000278.1 GCA_019308525.1 Deltaproteobacteria bacterium | reverse complement strand
TCAGGGTTCCCCATGAGGGCTCGCCCTATGGCAAGCATCTTTTGCTCACCTCCGCTGAGGAGTCCACCCTTGCGTGACTCCATACCTGCGAGGGCGGGGAAGAGTTCATAGACTCTTTCCTCGTTCCAAAAATCTCTCCCTTCCCTCTTTCTCGCTGCTATCTCCAGATTTTCTCCAACGGTCAAATCGGCGAAAATCCTTCTATCATCAGGGACATAGCCAATTCCCATTCGCACGAGCCTGAAGGGCTCCTTTCCGGTGACATCCTGCTCCTTGAACCATATCTTTCCCGCCCTGGGCGGAGTCAGACCCAGGATGCTCTTCAGCGTAGTGGTCTTTCCCGCGCCGTTGCGGCCCAGGAGGCAAACCATTTGGCGGGACTCGACCTTGAGCGATACACCAAATAGTATGTGGCTCAGCCCATAGAATGTGTGGATGGACTCAACATCAAGCATATTCTCCCCCCAGATAGGCCTCTTGTACGGCTTGGTTCTCCCTTACCTTTTCGGGTGAATCCTGGATAATGGTCTTACCGTGATGCATGACCATGATGCTTTGCGCCACATTGAAGACCACATCCATATCGTGCTCGCAGAAGAGAATCGTGAGCCCTTCTTCTTCGGCAAGTTGTTTTATAAGACCCATGGTTGCTGCGGTCTCCTCGGGCGACATACCAGCCGTAGGTTCGTCAAGGATCAGCATCTTGGGCCTATTGCCGAGAGCTATGGCTATTTCGAGGATCCTCTGATCCCCATGGGACAAGGAGCCCGCTGTATAGGAGGCCTTGTCCGAAATACCTACTCTTCTTAGGATCTCATTTGTCTCTTGAATCGCCATCGTTCTGGCGAAAGAAAACAGCCTCCTGCTCATCCCCTGTTGCGAGAGCACTGATACCTGGACATTTTTGAACACTGAGAGCCTTTGAAAAATATTGGCTATCTGGAAGGATCTCGCGATACCTTTCCTACAGATCCTGTGAGTGGGCAACCTGGTGATATCTTCATTGTCAAAGACTATCCTGCCCTTGTCAGGCTGGAGTTGGCCTGTAATCAAGTTAAAAAGGGTGGTTTTCCCAGCCCCGTTTGGACCAATCACTGCCACAAGTTCACCTTCCCGCACGGTGAGATTGGCACCGTCAACCGCCTTGAAATCATCAAAGGACTTATGTACGTTCTCAACCTTCAGCATCAACTTCCCCTTGAACTATCTCTTCCTCTCCGAGATGAAGTTTCTTCGACAGGAAACCCATAACACCCTCCGGAAGGAAGAAAATGAGCAGTATCAGGATCACCCCAAGTATGAGGGTCCAGTATTCCGTGTAAGTCCCCACGAACGTACGAAGCGATACGGTTATGGCCGCACCCAGGATAGGGCCGGCGAAGGTGAACCAGCCCCCCAGAAGGCACATGATGAAAATCTCCAGGGAGAGTATCCAGAAAAGCAGATCCGGGAATACGGATCTCTCCAGGACCACGAAAAGGACCCCTGCGACGCCTGCGAAGAAAGAGGCTATGACAATGGCCATAAGTTGATGTTGCCTGACATTTATTCCCACCGCCTCGCATCGATCCGGATTGTCCCGGATGGCCTGAAGGGTGGCCCCGAAGGGCGACTCAATTATTACGTACATCAGGACAAGGCATGCAACCATGACCAGGAGGATGAAATAGTAGGAATTGCTTACTGAGTCAAGCAACTCGGGCACGGGAATGCCGTGTATGCCATCATCTCCGCCGGTAAGGCGGTACCAGCGGAAGGCAATCGCCCAAACAAGTGAACCAAGGGAGATCTGAAGCATGGCGAAATACAGTTTTGTGAGCCTTACGCAAAACCATCCGATCAGCAGCCCTGCGAGCGCGGCCAAAACAGGTCCGGCGGAAAAGGCAACCCATGCCGGGAGAGATGTCTTCGCCTGGATCAAGCCAAAGCAATAGGCGCCCACCCCGTAAAATACGGCATGGTGAAACTGGTAGATGCCCCCGTAGCCGACAACGAGGTTGAGACTCATTGCCAGGAGAGCGGTGACCAGGATGAGACCGGTCAAGTAGGTGTAGAACTTGATGACAAACAGGGGAAGAAAGACCAGCAACAGTAGGATCGCTAGTGAAAGCCCCAGGGACCTATTCTTGATAGTTCTCCCCAACAAGTTTTTGCTCCTTTCTCACCAAACCGACTTCAACAGTCCCCTAGGCCTTACTAGAAGCACGATAACAACGGCCATGTATGGGAACACGATGGCAAACTGTGGCCAGAAAAGGACACCGAAAGACTGGGTCAGCCCAAAGATGAGAGAGCCGACCATGGCACCCCACATGTTGCCGAGCCCACCAATGATCACTATGAGGAAAGCCTCGATTATGATACTGTGATCCATGCCGATGGTGATGCTTATGGTGGGAGCGACCAGGGCTCCGCCCAGACCCGCCAGAAAACAGCCCACCACAAAGGCAAAGGCGAATACCCAGCTCACGTTTATCCCTATTGCGCTTACCATCTCCATATCCACGGCGGCTGCCCTCGAAATCTTGCCTATCTTCGTCTTGTTGGTAAACAGCCATAGCCCCACGGCCACCGCAGGTCCGATGGCCAGGAGGAAGAGATTGTACCTCGGAAAGGATGACCCAAAAATGGATACGAAGCCCCTCAGAAAGCTCGGCGCCATGATGGATCTGTACTCAGCCCCCCAGACTATCTTCACCAGGTCACCGAAGATTAGCATAACCGCAAAAGTGAAGAGGAGGAGCATCAAGTGCTCCCTCTGGTAGAGGTGGCGAAACAACAATCTTTCGGTCGCCAGGCTTACGAGCCCAACGATGAAAGGAGAAAGGACCAGTGCCAGCCAGAACCCTGCTGATCCTCCTCCCAGGATCTTGGACAAGCTGTAGGCCAGAAATGCCCCCAGCATATAAAGAGACCCGTGGGCAACATTTGGCACCCTGAGCACGCCGAGGACAAAGCTTAGACCTGATGAGACGACGAAAAGGATCATGGCCCTGCTGAGCCCGATAAGAAAATGACTCGCGATCGCTGCCATAGAGATTCCACCGCCGGCTTCCATCAAAAAGATCTCCTCAAATTGTTCTGCAATCAAAAATCCCGTTAAAAAGAATGCATTGGTACAATGGGAGACCCCAAAAAGGCTTTGATTTTGTCCCGCCCTCCCCGCCATTCGGGCGCAGTGTCTCATAATACGCGCAGGATCGTCAGACAGGCACCATAATGCAAAAACTCCCATGAGATCGTGGGTTCATCTCCAAGCGAATCCCATGGGAGCTTTCTTGTAACGTGCACCAATTGCCTTCCTTCACCTTTCCGAGATATCCCTTTCCCGGGTTGAGCCTTATTTTCCTGCCCGCGCCTTTTGGATCTCGCCACAGGAAGGCATAACGTCATCACCGGTGAGAGTGACAATATCGCTGGCAATCAAGAACTCATACTTGGGCGATTTCTTGGTAACACCCATGAAAATGGGGAGCACCGCCTGATGATCACATGCCCTCATTTCTATCTCACCGGCAGGGCTGGTTATTTTCAGCCCTTCAAAGGCATCAATAAATTTTTCCTTGTCCACCGAACCGGCCTTCCGAAAGGCCTCGGCTATGAACTGGGCCGTGATATAGCCATGAAAGCCAGGAAATCCTGGAGGCGCACCGAACCTTTCTTGAAAGGTCTTGGCAAATTCCCTGTTCGCAGGTGTATCGGGATGGTAGAAGAGGTAGTCGCTTGTTCCCATCACGCCCTCCGGGGCCGCGGGGCCAAGGGCCCTGAGAATAGAGGTTTCGGTGGCCGAGTGCACCCAGGCCTGGACCTTTTGGGTAAGGCCGGTAGCCTTTACCGTCTTCAGCACGTTTACCATACTTGCCCCGCCGGTAGCGAATATCACCGCATCGGGCTTGGCAGCCAGGATTGCCGTGATATAAGGCACAAGATCAGGTTCCCCTATCTTCCACCAGGACTGCCCGATCAATTGAACCCCCGGTTTCCGTCTCTTCAGGTTTCGCCATGCAGACTCTGCTACGGCATGACCGTATTCATAATCATCCCCTGCTATCCAGTACTTGACAAAGGGCTTCTCGGCGAGGGCAACGCCTGCCGCCTTGCCGAACATGGCGGTATTTTCACTCGTAGAAAATACATACCTGTGCCCTTTCTCACCAGTAATTCTTTCGCTCTTGGCTATCCAAACAATGAGGGGCACCTTCTCCCTCCTGGCATAATCGGACACGGCCAGGGCGACACTGCTACTGATAATTCCTACGAGCACGTCCACGTCTTCCCTCATTATCAATTGCTTGGCCATACTGAGCCCTATGTCAACCTTAAATTTAGCGTCCCGGGTAGTGTATTCGATCTTCTTGCCCAGAACCCCTTTCTTGTTGATCTCCTCAAGGGCGAGTTTAAAGCCGTTCAGGGCCTCCTTGCAGAACATTGCAGGCGGCCCGCTGTAAGTATCGATTATGCCAACTTTGATGTTTCGGGCCTCCGCCTTCAAGGATGGAATAACCGCAAAACCAACAAGTAACCCTAAGACACAGACTAAAACCTTCAAGCGGGTGCTGCTCTTGCCGTCCTTAAACATTTTTGTCCCTCCCTTGATGAATAGGTTAATGTTTAGAGAAATCAACAAGTTATGATGCCGCGTTTTCCCAAATGCGGTTCCTCAGCACCAGAGCGGCTGATTCCCTCTTATAGGGTGAGTTAGGGGGTTTTAGATTATCTATCCGAAGTTACGAAGGTTTCCAGACTCCCGGGAGATTTCCGGGGTGCAAGTATACGGGAAACGATTTACCGTGTCAAATCACATCTCGGAATGCAAGCAAAAAAACCCGTTGACGAATATTCCCGGTTGCAGGCCCCTGAAAACCACCATAAGCGCTGCCCTCAGGAAAGCTCCTTCAGGATATCCGACAGCTCCTGCTTCAGTCCGCAGAGAAAAGAGGGATGGTCTCCAAGGGCCTTTTTCTGTTTCAAACGTCTTCTTGCCCCCTCTATGGTGAGTTTTTCCTCGTAAAGGAGCCTCCTTATTTCAAGAAGGATTTCCACGTCCTTCTTCTGGTAAGTCCTCTGATTCGTATCAGCCCTTTGGGGTTTGATTTGGGGGAATTCATGCTCCCAATACCTGAGCACGTAGGGCTCGACACCGATGATTCGGCTCACCTCACCGATCCTGAAATACTTCTTATCCTCAGGAATTTCTTTCATGATCTTACTCCCCGCGTAGCCGGCCCCCTGTCTTTGAGATGATCTTGTTGATGATATGGTCGTGGAGCAGGTTTACCTCCCTTCCATCAAGGGTGTGCTCCTTTGAGCGGTAGCAGATCCGGAAGTTCAGGGCCTTTTCAGACGGCTCAAGGCCTTTCCCCGTATATACATCAAAGATATGCACGAACTCAACCAGGTCGCCACCTTCTCTCCTGATAATCTCCGTTATTTCGCCGCTCTCGAGGTGCCTTTCTACAACCAGTGAGATATCCCTGTAAACAGCAGGGAATTTCGGAATGGGCTTGAAACGCGTAACCGGTGGTATCTTATCGACCAGGCCTTTCAGGTCCAGTTCAAGGGCAAAGAGGTTCTTTTCCCGCAGATC
>JAFDIC010000277.1 GCA_019308525.1 Deltaproteobacteria bacterium | reverse complement strand
TGATCTGGACTATTGTGTGAAAAGCCAGCATGTACCGGATTATGCTCGGTCCCGGATTGCAGTGATACCCTTTTCCACAAACGCACCCAGGAGATTCACCAGGCTCATGTGTACATGGATGGGGAGGGAGTCAACCCCGCCATTTGCGTAGCCGCTCCCTCCGTCAATAAATCCTGCATCTGCACAAGAATGAAGTAATCGTTGCTCCAGGTCGGCGGAGTGAAAAACCTCTCGCCTTTCCTCGAGGATCGCCAGCATGGCCGAGATGCCGTAGGCTCCCCAGTTTGAAACTGCCGCGGGGAGCAGGAAATCAGTCTTTGTGACGGGCACGATCCCTCCGCCGCAAGGGCACTTGCACTTCTTTCCATAGGGGAGCCATTCCCTGAGATTGTCAGCAATCACGCCCATGCCGATTTCGTTTCCCCCGTCACCAATACCGATAGTGAGGATTTCTCTCTCCCCGGCCTTCCTAATAAGGATATCTATCTTGGCCATGGGGCCGGTGGTATCATCCCCGCGACTGGTGTGGATAATGCCCTTCTCATTCATGCCGCCCTTCTCAATGGAGATCACCGCCCGAACGGGATATGTGTCGAGTAGATTCTCCGCTGCATCTGCTGCCTCTGAAACCCCCGCAGGAAAGCCCAGAACCGATGCAGCGTGCAGGGGAGCCCTGGATTCAGATGCATCCATGAGTCTGTCAAGGGGGAGCACCTTGAAGCCGGCTGACGCGCATACCTTTTCCATGGGTGCAACCAGTTGCTCCTCGGTAAGGAACAACGCAACGGCTTTCCTGGCCCTGTGCAAGGCCATTCCCAGCAATGCGGCGCCTGGAGGCCCGTCTGTCTCGGCAATGTCAGGGCTCACATGCGGCCTGTCCGGCCAACCCGTGGCGATCAGTGCAACCTCCCTTTCCTGTATGGATTCGCGGAGGCCCCCGGCAGCCAGGAGTGTAATGGGGTCACCATAGAGGGCGCGGGTGTCCGCATATAGCTTGCTCGATACCGTCCGGAAGGGAAGATCCACCGTTATGAGGCGATCGATGTTCTCGGATATCTCCCTGAGGATGTCATCTTTCCCCATATCACCAATGTCAAACATGTACCCATCCCCCGGTTACAGGTAATCCTTAACTTCCTTTACGGTACGATCGAAATGGCCGTGGATAAGGGCCTTTGCCTTTTCCAGGTCCTTGGTTTCAATGGCCCCCAGTATTTTCTCGTGCTCCCGGAAGTAGGACTTTACGTGGTTGTAGTCTGAGAAGTATCGCTGCACCGCCGCCATCCAGAGGGGCTGGTCAGCAATACCGAGGAGGTATTCCAGGACCTTGACAAAGAGTGAATTGTGAGTTGCCCTGGCCAGGGCCAGGTGGAATTTCTTGTTGGTCTCAAAATAGGCGTCAAGGTCATGTGCTTCAATGGCATGCCCCATCTCTTCCAGTATTTCATGCATTGCTTCGAGATCTGCCTCCTGGACTTCAGAGATCACTACCTCCACTATGGCCGACTCTATGGCCTTCCTCGCCCTGAGGGCCTCGAAGGGGCTCTCGTTCTCCTCCAGGACGGCAATGGCCCTGGAGCGAAGGAGCTCGTTCCTGATGTCTGCCTTGACATAGGTTCCGTCACCGGCGACGCTTTCAACAGCCCCCACGATCTGCAAAGCGCTCAAGGCCTCCCTCACCGGCGGTCGGCTCGTTCCCATCTCTTCGGCGATCTTCCATTCGGCAGGGAGGCGGTCCCCTTCCTTGAACACCCCCCGGGCAATGGCTTCGAGAATCTGCTCAGCAACCAGGGTGCTCTTTTTTCTCCCCCCGAAATTCCTGATCCTCTGAAAAAACATCTTGACACATCCAGCGTAATGGAGAAAATTGGTAATAGCGGTATGACAGGTAATATGAATTTAATCTTACTCTGCTCTTGAAGTCAAGGGCAAAATGTAATGGAACGAGGCCGATGGGTATCAACATGATGGAAAAAATGACGTTCATCTCACCTACAGGACACCTGGGCTTCACGCCCATAGAGAAGAAGAGCTTCTATGAAGGGTTGAAGACAAGGCCCGATTATGTCATAGCGGACTCGGGAAGCTGTGATATCGGCCCTCATCCCCTGGGCGCGAATGAGCAGGCAAGCCCGGAGGAGTGGCAGAGACATGATCTCGAGGTGATGCTGGTTGAATCCAGAAAGCTGGGGGTTCCCATGATCGTTGGTTCTGCATCGGATACGGGCGCTGACAGGGGGGTCGACCAGTACGTGGGAATCATCAGGGACCTGGCCAGGACCCACAGGATTCCGCGTTTTACCCTGGGATACATTTACTCCGAGGTTCCCAGGGAGACCTTGAGACAAAAGATAGTATCCGGCATCGAGGTGGAAGGACTGGGGGACAGGCCGAATCTCAACCTTGAAACCCTGGATCGCACCGATCACATTGTCGCTCTTATGGGTGTGGAGCCGATAATCAGGACCCTGGACCTGGGGGCCGATGTAGTTATCGCAGGCAGATCGAGCGACTCCTGCATCTTTGCCGCCCCGGCCATACGGGCCGGCTTCCCGAAGGCAACCGCCTACTACCTGGGTAAGGTCCTGGAATGCGCTTCCTTCGCGGCGGAACCCTTTATGGGCAAGGAATCAATCATCGGCACCATTACCCGTGACGAGGTATGCGTGACCCCCATGCATCCGGCTCAACGTTGCACCATAGCCTCGATCGCCAGCCACGCCATGTACGAGAGAAGGGACCCCTATTACGAGCACGTGGCGGGCGGGCATCTGGACATGACCGGGTGCCACTACGAGCAGGTGGATGAGAGGACGGTCAGGATCAGGGGATTTGTGTTTCATGATGACCCCGTCTACAAGGTCAAGCTTGAGGGGGCCGGAAAGGTCGGCGAACGGGCACTTTCCATAGCCGGAATCAGGGATCCGTACACTATCAAGCATATGGACATGGTGATAGATTGGGCAAAAGGCAAGGTAAGGGAGAGATGGGGAGAACCGGGGCCCAGGTACCAGCTTTACTACCATATTTATGGAATAAATGGAGTGATGGGAAGCTGGGAACCGAACCTCGATGCTCCTCCAAAGGAAATATGCGTGGTTGTTGAAGCCGTGGCTGAGAAGTTTGAAGACGCTGAGTCCATTTGTGCCCTTGGAACAAGAAACCTGTTCTACGCACGGCTCCCGGAGGTAAGGGGCACGGCTGGGACAGCAGCCCTCATGATGGATGAAGTGCTCAGGGGCAAGGATGGCTATGAGTGGACCATCAACCATGTCCTGCCCCTGGAAGACCCCCTGGAACTATTCACTATTGAGACGGAAGAAGTCGGGGTATAGGGAGAAAACATGGGTAAGAGATTGATTGATCTGGCAAAGACTATCCGGAGCAAGAACGCAGGTGTCGATCACATCACCTTTGACATAATATTCAATGACAGGCACAACTATGAGATGGTGAAATCAAGCAAAGTTGTCACGAGGGAGACAATTGCCAAGCTCTATGGCCTTCCAGTCCAACAGGTCTCTGACTTTGTGGAATATGATCCAGGACTTGCCATAAAGTTTACCATCAAGAGAATGCGCCCCAGCGGATCCCCCGGTGAGAGGGACCTTCTTGGCTCGCAGCAATACCCCCCCTTATTTGACCTGGAGATACCGGATTAGTACCCGCCAGGAGGACCGGGCTTTGTTCCGCCCCTCAAAGGGGCCACAGCCCGCAACAGGCCGGGGTCATATGGAGAAGCCAGAATTCAGCCGGCTAAAACAGACTTTGAGATGCAGGGCGAAATCTCTCCTGCTCCAGCCTCCAGAAAAGGTGTGTTCTGCACGTGATAGTGTTTGGGGATTGAGCGGCTAGTTGGCAGGAAAAATCAGTATCACATCATCAGAGTCATACAGGTTCGGACCCTTCTTGTTTGGCCCAAAGGAGCCTACGACCACGTAGTCTGTTCCGTCGATGTTGTAATCGGTGTCAAAGAAGTAGTTTTGTCCCCAGGGATCCTTTGGTATCGATGGGAGATAGGGTCCATCCCAGCCGGGGTATTCGCCGTCGGTAGCGGTCAGTCCGGCTGAGGCTGCGTTGAGATCCCAGACCTCAAACCCCCCAGTCGCATCACCGACCTGTTTCTTGTTGGGCCACATCTCGGTGTCGACCGCGAGAAATTCTATGGCAAGCCGGATATTCTTGAGATCCGCCTGGGCCCGGCCGATCTTGGCTTTTTCCCTGTATACTGAATATCCAGGTACGGCAATAGCGGCCAGGATACCGATGATGGCAATGACTACTAATAGTTCTACAAGAGTAAAACCCGCGCTTTGTTTTGGTCTGACTGCCATTCAGGATCTCCTTCGCCCAAAAACGTCACCAGATCAAACTGAATTCTACAGGTATGCGAAAATCATGCCACGATTTGGCCTAAGGAATATATATAGAGAATTTAGTGAGTTAGCCTATCCTGGCCGGAAAACCAGCACAGGCTCCGGCACAAATTGTAAGGATGTGTCAAAATATGTCCAGGAAATACCAGCCAGGGCCGGGGGGGCAGATCTTGAATCGTGAATTGATTCAATCGCCCTGTCGTAAAGAGGCAAGAGGAGAAGGTTGGGCCAGAGACTCACTCTGCTCTTGGTCTGTGATTGAATTAGGAACGCCTATGCCGGATTTGGCGAGGTAGTTTGACATGATCCCTGCGGCTGTCAGTTATGCGGGCAGCGAGCAGGAAAGTTATTTGAATATTGACGGTCGTCCCCTTCTTCGGCTACGCGGCCAGCAATAGGCGGGCCTCCACAATATGCCATGGTACTTTGATCCTATCATTTTTGGTGCGCTCAATCAGTCCAATATTTTCCAAACGCCGCACATCCGTGTACACATTTTCATAATCACGCCCCAGATCATTGGCCAGAGCGCGGATGCTCATAGGGCCCTTGGCATGCAATTTCTTGAGCAATCTCCATCGCCCGGGAGTCAACGTTTTCAGGAGCACTTCAAGGCTTTCAAAGTATAACCGATGTTTCTGTTCTAACTCCTCACCATATTCGGCATGCTTCCAGGCGTCGAGAAATCCTTTGGCTGTGGTGGTTGCATCTCCCACCCCAATGGTAATTTGCTTTTTCATGGCTTTTTTCTCCTTGCTTTTTCAATCTCTACCAGAAAATCCGCCACTAATGTCTCCACATTAATAAAGGAATAGCTTTTTTCCTGACCGCCGACATGTTTATGATCTCCTTTACCTGTTTCATTATCAAATCGAACAAGGCAGGTTCCATCAGCGAGTCCGTAATAAAGCATGTATTTCAATCCATGAGGTCTATCCGAAGTCTTGCGAGGGACTTGCCAAAGAACCATCTCTCGTATCGCCCCATCGGAATATATATATTTTTCATGGTAGACTAATTTCGCTGTCATATGGCACCTTATACCATATGGTTAACCCGAAGTAAAGAAAAAGCCAGCCTCTTTCCTGGCAACCTTTCTTGATCTGTCTTTGGGTTTGATTCAGCGTAGCTTGCTCGGTATAGTCATGTATGCTCTGGATGTGTCATGGCATGGACTTTAGCGTATCCGGGAGCCAGGAGACAGAATCCCGCGGGGCCGCCGGACAAAGAAGCCAGGACTGAGCGGATTTGAACCGGGTTGTCCCGC
>JAFDIC010000276.1 GCA_019308525.1 Deltaproteobacteria bacterium | reverse complement strand
GGTACTCGAAAAGGCTGTTGAACTATCCCCCCCTGATTACGATCTAGCGAGGAATAATCTGGAGGAGTTGAGACGGCTGAAAAGTCGTATGAAGGTAACTGGCAGGTAGACAGTGCCGACTGTGTGGCTGAGCTGAACTCTTTCTACATTGTCTTTTTTTGCTGGTCGCCAGACTATTCTATTGATATTTAAGGGTTTTCATCCCAAGAGTCGCTGCTTACGAGCCCTGTGTGTCCATTTTCACCCGCCAAAATGCCCTTGTAAAGGCCTGGAGATTCCCGGAGTTCATAAACTCCTTCCCTGCCCATCACCTCACGCCCCTTCGCCTTGACCCCAGGCCTCTCCTCCCTCCTTGTCCCTTACCAGGAGAGGGATGTGATTTGATGTCACTATGTAATTCAGCACACTCAGGCCAAACCGCTTCCTGGCTTGGAAGACCCAGTAGAGATATCGGCGGCGGTCCCTGGCAGATTTCATATCTGCAATGCGGCATAATTGAGCCGTCACGGGGTTTTCTCCAGCCTGCTATGTGTCTTATGACACTTGACATCCCAGGACCTTGGCACCCCCAAACACCCAAAAACCATTGACTTTATTATGCTCATCATATATGCTCCTAATAGAAGAAAACAGGGAGGACCCAGATGCGAATAACGATACATCTACCGGATAAGCTAGCCGAAGAGGTTAGGGCCTTTGCCAGGAGCGAAGGGATCTCTACGTCCCGGTTCATAGCAACAGGGTTAGAGAAATACCTGATGGAAAGCCGAAAACGCAAACATGCGGAAAGAATCCTAAACCTCGCAGGAAAGGTCGAAGTCTCTGATAATGCCCTGGAGCTATTGGAGGAGAGCCGCCGTGATAATCGGATTTGACACTGGGTTTTTTGTTGAGCTGATTCGTGGTAGCGACGAGGCCGTCCAGGTCTGGAAGACACTTGTCGACAAAGAGGATGACGGAATTGTAAGTTGTTTGACCCTCTTCGAGCTTGAAAAACTTGGTCTCAAAGGGGCCATTCGAAGGGTTGAAATCCTCCTGGATTCGATTCCGGAGGTCTGTAGAATCATTTGGCTTGATCCTGAAAATCTCTCTCTGGCTGCGAAGTTGAGTCACGGTCTGGGTATCCCTACGGTAGATTCCTTGATACTGTCAGGGTTTCTAAGGGAGGAAGGGCGAATTATCTATACCACTGATAGTCATTTGGAAAAGTACAAGGGAAAGGGGGTAAAGGTGAGAAATATCAGACCGCTCAAATCAAAATAGGAAGCACACTCCTGCCCAGGATTCTCCGCCACGGGTGCGGGTCCGGGTCGCCTATGATAAAGCACGACAAAGCAAAACGATAAAGAGGCTCAAACTGAAAAAGCTTTGATTTAGGATGTGCATAATGCCAAGAGTAGCAGAATTGCATGGGTAGCATCGAAGGTAACCGGTCATAAACCAGCAGGTCTTGCAAAGAGTCCCTTTGAATCACCTTTTCGTTGGGAGAAAAAAGGATATGGCTGCGTGAGCACCTAACCAGGAGGCACATGATGATCATAGACTGGCAACATCATTGTTCACCGGAAGAGGTCTTGAGAAAGAGAGGAGGACAAGCCGGCCGACCCTTTATTCAAAATGGAAAAGTTGGCATGCACCTGTACCAGGAAGTTTATCAAATCGACAAGCAACTCGATTTCATGGATAGAGCCGGGATTGATCTGGCCGTACTGTCAGCCACGCTGGATTCTGTTGAAGACTGTAAAATGACCGATGATATGTATGCAAGAATCCTGAAAGAGCACGGAGACCGATTCGCGTGCCTTGCGCCCTGCATACCGACCCGTGGGCAGGAGGCCCTTGATGAGCTCGAAAGGGCGATAGAGCTTGGCATGCACGGAGTGGTCATCAGTCCCCAGAACGACGGTGAACCCCTGGACTCCCTGAAGCTGTGGCCTTTCTATGAGGCTGTCCTCCGTCTGAAGATACCTGTCTTTGTGCATATTACAAATATTCCGACGGGGTATGAAGCCCTTGATGCAAGATACAATCTCAATGTTATCTTCACCAGGGAGGTAGATATTGCAGCGAACGTTCTCAGGCTTATTCTTGGCGGCGTGCTTGCGGAATTTCCCGACTTAACATTCGTGATGTCCCACCTGGGCGGCGGGATTACGGCGATCCTTGAAAGAATTGAGCGGTATGTGCACTTTTGGGGGGAAAAAATCTGGACGGAGCTTGGCACAGAGCCTCCTTTTGGCGAGCCATACAAAGACAAGTTTCAGGAGTACTTTGACAGGATTTATTTTGATATGGCCGGCTATGAAGGGGGTATGCGTGCTGTCAAATGGGCCTTGACAAGGATCAAACCGGAAAGACTGCTGTTCGGAACGGACTACCCTTATAATTTCACCAATGATCCTCAAGGGGTCAAGCGCTACATAGAAAATATCAGGGCCCTGGATTTGCCAGTTGATTCGATAGAAGGCATGCTGGGTAATAATGCTGCCAAAATCCTGGGTATTTGTTAGACTGCAAGGCGGCCCAAGATAATATGAGAGTTTGGTGTGGTCCTTCTTGTTTCAATCGGCAATCTAGTCTATGCCAGAATGGCAATGGCAAGCGAAAGATGGAAAAGGGTATCCCAACAGTCAAGAATAATTCAAAAAGATGAAAGGAGGCAATATGTCAAGAGAGAAGATAAAGTTGTCGATGTCCCTGACCTTGATGATAATGTCCTTAACAATAATTGCGCTGTATCCTGAAGCTGCAATTGCATCTTCGCAAAAACATGAGGTCACAAAGATCACCATTCTTGGAAGCAAATTTGGAAGGACAAGCTACATTCAAGCCTTTGCTCTTGCCCAAATCATAAATCAGCGATCCAGCTGGTTGAAAGCCACGGCCCAGGAAACCCTCGGATCGGCAGATAACATCAAGCTGGCGGATCGCTCACCCAAGGCCAAAAAGACCTCATTGCTGATTGCCTCGGTGTCAACCTATGCGCGCGCGAGGAAGGCTGGAAGAGGATTCAAGAAGAAATATGATGACTTACGCATGGTTGCAAGCACCCTTCGAGCCGCGCACTTTTTTGGATCCCTTGATCCCAAGATCAGGACCTACAAAGACATGGTGGGAAAGAAGGTTGCTATCGGGCCGAAAGCAGGCCCCCACGGCATTAAGGGCTCCCGAATGCTCGCTGATTGCTATGAAATCCTGGACAAGGTCAAGGTCATCAACATGCTGGCCCCGGATATCGGGGACGCCGTGATCGACGGGCTGGTTGATGTTGGATTGTTCACTATTCACCCTGCTATACCTCAATGGATGCCGGACGAATCACTAGAGGCATTGAGAGCCAGGCACAAGGTCTATCCCGTACCATTGACTTTGGAGCAGGCAAAATATGGAACGTCGAAGGGGAAGTATAACTTCTTGCCCGTTCTTAACATGCCTGCAAATACTCTCTATGAAGGGCAACCCGAAACTCCACTGAGTACTTCTGTAATTGGCTTTGCTGCTTATCTCGACCTCCCGGCAGATGTGGTACACGAGGTTGTAAGGATCCTCTATACCTACCAGCCAGATTTTGTCGCCTACCACCAGCTTATGAAAATCCTGATACCCAAGAGGCTGGGGGAAGGTCCCTTCACTGAAGACGATTTACATCCCGGAGCGGCAAAGTTTTACAAGGAACACGGACTAAAGATAGGATTGTAGGGAAACAGACGAGAGGATTGGTTTTGTATGTTGTACTGAGATCAATCCTCTCTTCTTTTCTGAAGGTCCGGCTACATGGTTTCGAGGATGAAACCGGGAAGATTCATATAGCAACCTGACTCATGAAATGGATTTGTAGGGATGCAAAAGGGCATTGACGAAGGTGGGGGCTCCAAGGTGTTGGACATCTCCATCGCTTTCATAAGCATCGCAATGGTAGCCTACCACCTGATCATGACACGATATCTTCTTGAGCTACCCCAATTGTGGATGAATACCCATCTGGCCTTTGCGCTTGTCATCTCCTTCTTGGTGTCCATGAAGAGCCAGAAGAAAAAATGGTGGCCTTTATCTCTGTTCATGATTGCGCTCAGCCTGATAAGCACGGTCTACATAAAACTAAATTTTGAGCGGCTACAATTTTTTCAGGGGTGGCCCAACAAGGGCGATGTTGTCATCGGTGTCATTCTTCTGGTGGTTGTCATTGAAGCCGCCAGGAGAATGCAAGGTATCATATTCCCTGTTCTCTCATTGATTTTCCTGGGCTACGGCTTTTTGGGAAATTATCTTCCGCAACCGTTATGGCACGAGCCCTTTTCTCCGGAGAGAATCATTGCCTGGCTCACTGTTAGTTTTGGAGGGATCTACGGAAAATTGCTAGGTATATCTGCGAAATATATCTTCTTGTTTATGCTTTTCGGAGCGTTACTGGAGACGGCAAAAACCGTAGAGTCCTTCAGCCCCTTGGCCAAAATGATCGGGAAAAAATTTGCTGGTGGAGCAGGGCATAGTGCCGTGGTGAGCAGTGCACTCGTGGGGACGGTGACCGGTGTCGGACTGGCGAACGTGGCAATCACCGGAGCCTTTACAATACCGATGATGAAGAAACACGGTTACAGGCCAGAACAAGCAGCCGCCATAGAAGCTTCCGCTTCAATAGGCGGACAAATAATGCCGCCGGTGATGGGCGCTGCTGCATTTCTCATGGTCGCTTTTACCGGGATCCCTTATGTAAGGATCATCCTGGCCGGCCTCATTCCCGCAATCTTATATTTTCTCAGTATCGGCATAGGTGTACAGCTAAGGGCCAAAAAGGAGGGCCTGACCCCTCCAATTGAAGAAATTGACTGGAAGGGGGTTGCGCTCAGGGCTCCTGTGTTTGTTGCAGCCCTGACAACCTTGACTTACTTTCTCCTGAAAGGTCATACGCCCATGTTCGCGGCATTTTATGCTGTTATTAGCATTCTGGCGGTCAGCATTCTGGTCGGATTGGTCAAAAAGGAGGCCCGCATATCCTTTCAAGACTGGATTAACGGATTTATTAAGGGAGCGATAGCGGGTGCCAGAATCGGTGTGGGCATTGGCAGCATTGGAATAGTAGTGGGGGTTGTCTTGTTCAGTGGCCTGGGACCAAAATTTGCGTTACTGGTGAAATTGTTGAGCAGCGGCATGATGGCGCCCGCATTGGTATTGACCATGGTCCTTTGTATCATCCTGGGGATGGGTATGCCGGTCACTGCGGCATATATCCTTGTGGCTGTCGTAGCTGTGCCAGGCCTGGTAACCATGGGGGTCGATTTGCTTTCAGCACATTTTTTCGCCTTTTACTATGCTGTCCTGGGGGCAATAACTCCGCCTGTTGCAGGAGCCTGCATTGTAGCCGCCCCAATGGCAAACGCGTCCTATATCAGGACAGCTTTCAGGGCGACAGGGCTTGCCCTTGCCGGGATTATCCTGCCATTTCTATTTATATGGAATCCCTCACTATTGATGTATCCGACTAATCCGTTCACTCTGGGGATAACACTGGTAAGCAGTATGATTACAATCCTATGCCTCCAGATAATCATCACAAATTTCTATATCATGAAGCTGAGATTTTGGGAAATGGTGCTAGCTGCCCTTACAACGGCGGCATTTCTTGGATACCTCTTCGCAAAAATGA
>JAFDIC010000275.1 GCA_019308525.1 Deltaproteobacteria bacterium | reverse complement strand
TATCGGCGAGGGTAAAGGATTCTTACTCAGCCTTCCCCTTGGAAGGCCTCGGTTGGCCTGATGCGGTCCGCCTTTCGGCGGCCCATTACAACACGCCGGAAGAGATCGATCGCTTTCTCAGGGCCACGAAGGCCCTCGGGAGCGAGCAGTAAGAGAAGAATAGTGGATGACGCGACCATCAAAAATGACCATGATTACGTGTCTATCACAGTGCAATTTGTCTCTATCATGCAAAAATACTCTGGAGATAAAAGGGAGATCGTAATGGATCTGCCAGTGGATCCTGTGAAGGCCATTCGTACTATAATCAACCGCTGCCAAATTCCTTGGGAAGGTAATTTGGAGAAGGTTATCAGGATATTCATCAATCAGACTCTTTATGAAGTTTTTGTTGAAAATAGAAAACGCTTGAAAGATGAAGACACTATTGCCTTCATACCCATAAGTGGTGGTGGTTGAGACAGTCGTAGTACGGGCATGGTGATCCCTGGTTGAACTTCGGGATCATGAGTTTATCGTGATACTTGGGCGTTTTTCATGGATTTGGGGCCTCAGTAATCTTTTTCGGTCACGTCCAGGTTATCTTGAAGCGTGATTTCAAGAGACCCCCCGCCCCCTGTAGTCTTACAACCTTTGGCAAGACTGAAGTGCCACTTTTTGGGTGACCCCTACCTAAAGGAGATTCTTATGGAATATCGGGAGTTGGGACGAACTGGTATTAAGGTTTCCCCCTTTGGCCTGGGAACGGACAACTTTATGGATCCGACGCCGGCTGATGAGTCGGCCAGAATACTGAATCGAGCCCTGGATGCTGGTATTAATCTTGTAGACACCGGGGACGTTTACGCGGAGGGGGAAGGAGAGCGCATAATCGGCAAGACCCTTAAAGAGAACAAGCGAAGAGACGAGGTTCTCATTGTAACTAAGGTAGACCATGGCCGACGCCTCCCCGGACAGACTCTTGAAGAATATGAGTCCGATTTCGGACCAAACCAGCACGGTCATTCAAGACTCAACATAATCAGGGCTTGCGAAAACTCCCTCAAGCGACTTCAAACCGATTATATCGATTTCTACTTACTCCACCGCCAGTCGCCAAACATCCCCATAGATGAAACACTAAGTGCTCTGAATGACTTGGTCCGGCAGGGCAAAGTGCGCTATGTTGGTTGTTCCACATTTCCCGCCTGGGCTGTAATGGAGGGGATTCTTGTCAGCGAAATGAAAAGTTATACGCGCTTCGTCTTGGAGGAGCCTCCATATAATCTGCTTGACAGACGCATAGAGAATGAACTTATCCCCTTGTGTATGCGATATGGCGTGGGTATTATCACCTGGGCACCGATGGGAATGGGGGTCCTGGCAGGACGATACATAGACGAGAAGCGTTATCCCGAAACCTCCAGAGCAGCGCTTCGAGGGGGTTTTTACGCGGAGCGAGTGACGAAAAGAGGCATTGAAGTTGGCAAAAAGTTCGCTGGACTAGCTAAGGAGGCACATCTTACGCCTGCTCAACTGGCGGTGCTTTGGAACAAGGATCAGCAGGGGGTATCGGCCCCTCTCATCGGCCCTCGCACCATAGAGCATCTTGAAAATATCCTGCCTGTCATGGAGATGAAACTAGATGATGATTTGAGAAGGGCCTGCGACCAGCTCGTTCCTCCGGGCAGTGCGGTCGCGAATTTCCACAACACAGCCGGCTGGATGAAAATGAAGCTCATCGCCGACCTGGATTAGTCCACTCTTTCGGTATGACGAGTCAAGGAAATACCGGCATCTTTCCAGTTCTACGGCGCTTTTTGTCATAGCATCCTGCCGTAGAACTCCTTCCCTTCCAAAAGCACCAAAAATGGGGTAAATATTCGCCGACAGGGCCTTAAAGACTTGACAGGGTGAAATTGTCCTGTTCAATAAATTCTGGCAGATCAAGTTTTTACAATTATTCCTGGACAATCACCTCCCCATGATGTATATACAGCTCTTTAGTACAATTCATCTTGGGAGGAACTGCCTTGAACCTGCGCAAGATCCTTGTCCGGCCCGTTTGCCCGTCCGAAGAGCAACGCTACCAAGAATTGATGCAGGAGCATCATTACCTGGGCTCTCTGCCAAAGATCGGAGAAACCATCCGCTATATTGCCATCTGGCATGATGAATGGGTGGCTCTTCTGAGCTTTTCCGCCTCGGCCTTGAAGTGTGCACCACGGGATCGATGGATTGGATGGGACCTCCGCCATCACTACGACCGCCTTAAACTGATAGTCAACAACAGCCGTTTCCTGATCCTACCCCAATACCATGTCGCAAATTTGGGCTCCCGGGTCCTCTCATTGTGCCAAAGGAGGCTACCCACAGACTGGCAGAAAACCTTCGGCCATCCTGTGTTGCTGCTAGAGACCTTTGTAGACCCTCAGCGCTTCCATGGGACCATTTATAAGGCTTCCAATTGGTTGTATCTAGGCAACAGCAGAGGGTTCCGCCGCATCCGCAATGGCTACAGCTCTACCGCTCAGTCACCCAAAATGGTCTTTGTCAAACCCTTGCAGCCCAATGCGCAAACCCTCTTATCTCAGCCTAACCTTAAACCATATTATAGTACAGGAAGTAGTAAACTTATGCTAAAAGCTGAACAAATGCGATCCTTACCCCAGTTCTTTGCCCATATCCCTGATCCTCGCCGTGCCCAGGGTCGTAGACATCCTCTGCCAACGGTGCTGGCAATTGCTGCCGCTGCGGTGCTCTGCGGGATGCGTGGATACAGGGCCATCTCTGATTGGGCCCAAAGCCTTGGACAAAAAGCCCGAGAGAGGTTCAACTGCCGCTACGAAAACGGCCGCTACCTCGTCCCAAGCGAATACGTCATTCGCAATCTCCTTATCCGCGTCGATCCCCTCCATCTCGACCGCGCCTTGCAACGCTGGAACCAACTCTATGCTCAACAAGACGAAACCCTTGCTATAGACGCCAAAACCATGCGCAATGCCATTGATGAGCAAGGTCACCAAACTCACATCATGAGCGTCATCGGTCACCAGAGTAAGACCTGCTACACCCAAAAAAAGTAGGAACCATCCCCACAGATGACAATCAGCAACAAAAACGTACCAATGAGATCAAAATGGCCATACCATTACTCGAAGCCATCGATATCGAAGGCAAGACTATCACCGCCGATGCCCTCCTTACCCAACGCAAAATCGCCAACTATCTGGTCCAAGACCGCAAAGCCCATTATCATTTCACTGTCAAGGCAAATCAACCTACCCTCCTTCAAGATATCGAGTTGTTCTTCCAGAAGCGTCAGGAACCAGATTTCGTGGGATGTGCTCCTCCTGACCACGGACGCATTGAAACCCGTAAAATATGGACTACAACCCAGCTTAACGACTATCTTGACTTTCCCCACGTTGGGCAAGCCTTCCTCATCGAACGGCAATCCATAGAGAAAAACACCGGCAAACAATCCTGTGAGCTGGCCTATCGCATCACTAGCCAAACCCCACAGCAGGCCGATCCTCAGCGCGTTCTGGCTACCAACCGGGCTCATTGGTGCATAGAGAACAGTTGCCACTATATCCTCGATTGGATCTACGATGAAGATCGCAGCCGGATACGCACCGGCCATGGACCGGAAAATATCACCCGCCTGCACCGATTCGCCATTGGGGTCATAAAATCCAAAGGAGTGCGCAGCGTACCCCAGAAAATGCGACAGCTCACACGCAACGTCCGCTTGGTTTTCGACTACTTACGTATGACCAAAAACTGCTGTGCGTTTGCCTCAAAAATCTAGCCCCATCGCAAAATTGCCTGGGTAGACGCAATATATTGTGCTAAGCTTCAAACCGATCTAGAAGCCCCTTTTGCGCCTCATCATGCTTTCGCCTTCCGAGAGAGCCCCAGCAGCACCTGAGACAAAGGGGCTGATGGGACGGTTCGAGGTAGGACAGCAAGCGAAGCGCGCTAGATATCCTGCAAAGGCCCCCTTTGGACTGCATTAGTTTCAACATCCCACTTACTTCAATATATAGGTCCCGTGCTTACCCATACCCGCAATGCCCGAAAAATTAGAACAAATTTGTCGTGGGATACGGCCTTGAAAGGGCGGAAATTTGACAGCATCGAGACCCAGAATGATTGGTTGAAGCACTGGGAGGAGCGCTGGGCGGCGGTGCGAATCCATGGCCGGGTGCGGTTTCCTCATATCCTTTTGTTCCTGGACCGGGACCAAGCAGGACGGAGCGCAGTTCGGCAGGTCCGCAACAGGCTCCGCCGCCATGGTCTCGTTGTCACTGTATTTGACTGGCATCAGTTGGTGCCCTGCAACGGCCAAGGAGCCGAACCTATTGCAGACTCTATCCAGCACCCGGCAGACATGTCGGTGGAGCAACTTCGCATGCTACGCAACCAAGGGATTCTTTGAACAAAACGAACCATAGGATGAAAACAAAAATAAGGAGAAGATGAAGTTATGAACATGTCGCTTGCTGAAATCGAAAGACATCTCAAAACCCTCCGGCTCCACGGCATGATCTCCACCATGCACAGCCGGCTCATCCAGGCCAATCAAGGGGCTTCGTTCACAGAGGCGCTTGCCTGCCTGGTTCAGGACGAGTTGGATTACCGCAAATCCTGCCTCATTGAAACACGCTTCAAGGCCTCCGGCCTCAAAGAACAACCCACCCTGACCGAGTTCGATTGCAGCTTCAACCCCAAACTGCCCAAAAAGGAAATCTATGAACTGGTGAGCGGAAAGTTTGTTCGAGACGGAGATGACGCCCTGCTCATCGGATCCCCGGGCAGCAGAAAAAGCCACATCGCCAAAACAGTGGCTAGCGCCGCCATCGTATCAGGCTATAAAGTCGTCTACCGGGAAGCCTACAGCTTTCTCGAGGACCTCTTCGAAGCCACCCAGCTCAAACGCAGAAAAAAAGTGAATAAACTCTTCTCTGAAACCGATCTGCTGGTCATCGATGACTTGTTCTTGCGTAAGAAAGTACCGGAACAAGCCGCTGACGATTTGCTCGATATTACCCTGAATCGGTACTCCTCTAGAAAAAGCACCCTCATTACGTCAAATCGACCTCTGGAGGATTGGGGGAAACTCCTCAGAGATAATGCCGCCTCCTCGGCTATCCTCGACCGCCTCCTTCATCGGGGACATCTGCTCAACTTCGAGGGAAAAAGCTACCGCCTCAAGGAGGCGGCTAGCCGTTTGTCAGAAAACAAACGAAAAGCTCAGGATGAAAAAGGAAAGAGTATGGATCTTTCCACTCAACATTAGTATACTTCTTCACTCTGCCGCCGGGGTATTTTGAGCCGGCCACAAGTGGGGGATTTCAAAGTGGCCATCGGGGCCCCAAGGGCTGCCACAAAAACAGGGGCTTTCTTTATCTCGCCAGTAAGAGGGTTTATATAGGGAACACTTACTCCGGCATAATCCACAAAAACAACCTCTCCGCCCTTGTAACCCTGAACCATCACCGGGGAGAGCTTCTTTCTCCATTGCCTGTAAAGATTGCAAAACTGGCTGTAGCAGTAAGCATTTTCAGGGGCAGACTGATAATATTCTTCCCACAAAAGCCTCAAGGTAACCCCCTTGCGCTTGTATTCCTCGTGGATGGATCTCCAGGGAGGATTTACCTTATTATCCCTA
>JAFDIC010000274.1 GCA_019308525.1 Deltaproteobacteria bacterium | reverse complement strand
GCTACCATTCGATGCCGAAAACACTGAAACCGAGATGCTCCTTTTACGCCGAGCCCTGCTTAAGGTGACGAGATGAGTGATGAGCTACTGCGGAAAGTCATTCCTTTGCTGCTTCTCCTGACGATCATTTGTTCCCACAGCCTCCCCTCGTTCGCTGTCTCAGTGGTAGGGAAAGACATACCAATGAGCAGTGAATGGAGGGTCCCCTCGACTGAAGATCTCCCAAGTATGTTGAAAAGGGCCAGTATCCTGGTAGGAACAACCTATTCGCGAACAAACTTCTTCTTCCTCCCCAACGGTGAAAAACACGGGTTTGAGTACAGCCTGCTAAAGGAATATGAGGCATTCCTGAACAGGAAGCGGAGCCGCTGGGAGATTCCTGTAGTGATATCCTTTCTCCCGATGCCCTATGACAAGCTGATTCCGGCCCTGCTAAGGGGCTACTGCGATATCGTTGCTGCCGGACTAACCATCACACCTCAACGTTATGTGCTGGCGGACTTTACAGATCCATACTTGACCGGGATAAGTGAGGTGATAGTGACCCATAGAAGCGTAACCGGAATAGCTTCTTTCATGGATCTTGCCGGGAAAGAGATCTACGTGCGTCGATCCAGCAGCTATTACTCCAGCCTTGTGGGGATCAATGGAAAATTGAAGGCCCAGAACCTGCCCTTGATAAGAATCAAGGAGGCAGATGAGACCCTTGCCACGGAGAGCATCCTTGAAATGGTGAATGCGGGCATCATAAAGATAACCGTTGCGGATTCCCATCTAGCCGAGCTCTGGTCCAAGGTTCTCCCCGATATAAGGGTACACGAAGATGTCAAAGTCCGTAAGGACGGGAGCCTGGCATGGATGATTCGAAAGAATAACCCGCTCTTGAAGGAGAGCTTGAACAGGTTCATTCGGTCCCACAGGAAAGGCACGTTCAAGGGGAACATCTATTTCGAACGCTATTTCAAGGACACGCGCTGGATAAAGAACCCATTGAGCAAGAAAACGCGAGAGAGGTTGGCTCGCTATGAGACCTGGTTCAAGAAATACGGCAGAATCTACGGCATAGACTGGAGACTGCTCATCTCGTTGGCCTTCCATGAATCGGGATTGGACCATTCAAAGCGTTCCCCATCCGGGGCGATCGGCTTGATGCAGATCATGCCTGAACTCGCAAGGGATAAGAGGATCGCCATAGAAGACATTTACCTGCCCGAAAACAATATCCATGCCGGTACCAAGTACCTGGCTCTCCTGAGAGATAAGTATTTTTCAGAACCCGCTATAGGCCCTGATGATCGCCTGAGGTTTGCCCTGGCAGCATATAATGCCGGGCCTACGAAAGTGCAGAGGATTCGGCGCAGGGCCGGAAGAATGGGTTACGATCCCAATCGATGGTTCGGGAACTGTGAGGTGGCGGCACTGAGGGAAGTGGGGCAGGAGACCGTCTTGTACGTCAGGAATATCAATATCTATTATATCGCCTTGAGGCTCTCTGAACCCTACATGAAAGAGCCCACATCCGGTAAGCCTCAGGAATCGCGGCAAAGACGATGAGGTCATTCAGAGGCCGGTCTTGAGCCTTACTCCTATGAAATTATGAAGCACTACGAACCTGCCCCGTTTTTCTCGATCACGAACCATATATACCAGGCATTTGTGCTTACCATGTCCAAGAAGAAATTCAATTCTTTGTCATCGAGGGTCCAGAAGGCGATCATGGAGAGTGCGGAGGAAATAATCCCTATTGGTGTAAAAATCACAAAGGATATCGACTACAGGATTATTGGAAAACTGGTAAAGGAAAACAAGGTGTTATTCAATGTCGCGGACATTGAAGCCTTTGAGGAGGCATCCCGGCCCGTACAGGACAAGTATGCGAGAAAGATCGGAATGGATATCATCAATCAGATCAAGGCAGTCAAGTAGCTGAAGAGAATCGGGGGGTAACTGTGAAGAGAGAGGAGGAAGTGCCCTGAGAGATTGGCGGGCGCATCCTCCTTTTCTTGTAAACGGTAAAGAATGAAAGCCTGGAAACTTTTCTTCTGATTTGGGTTTGTTAGAAATCATGAATCCCGGCCTGGAAATCATCCGACGTTTGAGTTCATTCGTGAACCACGTAGTGAAACACATGGCGGGCTTTCTGACAGGAGCCATAGCAATACTAGTGTTTCTTCAAGTATTGTTCCGCTATCTACTTGATGCGCCGCTGGATTGGTCGGAATAAATGTCAACTTTCGCATTTGCCTGGATGTGCCTCCTGGGTGCGAGTGTTGGCCTCTATCTGGAAGAACACCCGAGGCTTGGATGTCTTGCTCCGCGTTCTCCCTCCCCCAGTGGAAAAATATGTCAGGCTGTTCATTAACATTACAATCGCTTTCATGCTTAGCATCCTTTTCATATTCGGGGTGAAGCTGACGCTGACCATGAAAATGCAGAAGACCGCTGCGCTGGGTTACTCGGTGTCCTTTGTCTACTTAGTGCTTCCCCTGTCTGCGGCCATCATGCTATTGCACATATTTTCAAAGATTCTGGGCATTTTTCGAAAGACAACCGAGGAAAGACACAAGTGGCAATAATCCTTTTTCTCGTTTTCTTTGTCCTGTTGGTCCTGGGCGCGCCAATTGTTTTCTCCATAGGCGTTGGAACCACCGCTGCCCTCATTTCCGGGGGCATACCACTTGAGATCCTGCCCCAAAAGATATTTTCAGGGTTAAACCACTTTCCCTACCTTGCGGTTCCCCTTTTTGTCTTGGCCGGCATGTTGATGGAGACGGGGGGTATTTCCAAGCGAATAGTAGACCTGTCAAATGCCATGGTCGGTCACATAAGGGGCGGTATGGGTATGGTGGTCATAGTGGCGACAATATTCTTCTCAGACATTTCCGGCTCATCTGCCGCTGATACCGCCGCAATCGGCAGTGTCATGATCCCGCCCATGAAGAGACGCGGTTACGATCCCGGTTTTGCTGCAGCCCTGGTTACTGCTGCCGGAGGAATGGGTGTCCTGATTCCCCCATGCCTTACGATGGTCGTGTTCGGCAGCCTGACAAACACCTCGATTGGGGCGCTTTTTTTGGCTGGGTTTGTGCCGGGCATAAGCATGGGGTTGATTCTGATGCTCCTTACTTACCTCATTGCCAGGAGAAAAAATTTTCCGAGAGAGAAACGTGCCACTTTCCGAGAATTCCTTGTTGCTTTCAAGAAGGCCTTCCTTTCCCTTTTCATGGGTGTGATCATCCTGGGCGGCATCATATTCGGAATCTTCACTGCTACCGAGGCAGCTGCGGTAGCGGTCATGTATGGCTTTTTTCTCTCTGTAATCCTGTACAGGGAAATCAAGGTTTCTCAAATTCCTGAAATACTCTGGAAATCCGCGCTCATATCCGGGGTAGTCATGTTTGTGGTCGGGATTTCCTATGGATTTGGATGGGTCATGGGCAAAGAACAGATACCTGTGAAACTTGCCAACTTCATGATAGGGATACCCGGCGGAAAGTGGATGTTTCTCCTGGCGGTGAACGTCCTGCTCCTGGTCATGGGGATGTTCTTTGATGCCTCCCTTTCAGTCGTTATCCTTGTCCCGATCCTTTTTCCAGTGGCCGTCAGTTTGGGGATCCACCCTGTCCATTTTGGTATTTTTGTCATTATGAACCTGGGTATTGGTTTTACCACGCCCCCTTACGGAATCTCTCTTCTGATAGCTTCGAGCATAGCCAAAGTGCCCTTGAGTTCCTTGATCAAACCGATCTTTCCTTACATACTGACAATGATCGGGTTTCTTATGGTGATCACCTATGTCCCGTGGTTTTCCATGGTACTACCGAGAATTTTTATGGGGTACTAGGAGATGATAGATTTTCAGGGAAGACCCGATGTCCCCCGGGATATTCCCGTGAAACAATTCCCTTTCAAGAAAGAGATTGAGTGTCATGCCTGTGAAAGAGTTCTTTGAACCGCAAGACCTCGACGAAGCTGCCTATTTGGCCAAAGAATCAAAGCTCTCACCGAGATTCCTGGCCGGAGGCACGGACCTCATGGTTCAACTCAGGGAACCGGGGACCTCATCATTGCGACTCATCTCGCTAAAGAGAATTCATGAACTCAGGCAGATAGTCTGGCTCTCATCCCGGGAACTTTTCGTAGGTGCCCTTGTAAGTCATTCCTCCTTGTCCATACACCCTGAAATAGGAAGGCATTTTCCGGCCCTGGCCAGTGCTTCGAGTATGGTTGGATCGCCTTCCATCAGGAACATGGGGACCGTTGGAGGAAACATTTGCAATTCCTCACCGTCAGCTGATACTGCTCTTCCCCTGCTCGCATATGATGCCCATGTCCTGATACGGCAAAACGATTCTGATAGGCGCATAAAGATATCGGAGTTCTTTACAGGACGAGGAGAAAACGTTCTAAAGAAAGGCGATATCCTCAAAGGGTTCATATTGACACCCATTGAGGGTCACTCGTCCTCCTATGAAAAACTGGGATTAAGAAGGGCAATGGAGATAGGGATCGTGAATGTGTGCGTAGTAACGAAAATGGAAGGAAGTTTTTGTAAGGATATTAGGATAGGATTGGGGTCGGTAGCACCGAAACCGATTAGGGCCCCGAAAGTTGAAGCGACGCTCAAGGGGAAAAGGATCAGTGAGTCTTTGCTTGAGACCGCCTCGGAAAGGGCCGAAAACGAGATAGCACCTATAACTGATATCAGGGCATCTGCCCATTACAGGAGGGAGATGACAAAATACCTCTTGAAAAAGGGCATACGCAGAATCCTGGGAAGTCCATTCTAGAAGGGGAATTTCATTGGAAAGAAGCATGACAATAGAACTGAAAATAAACGGGAAAAGCCACTCCGTAGCTGTCTCTCCCGGCAAAACACTGTTGAGCCTCCTTAGAGAAGACCTGGAATTGAAGGGAACAAAGGAGGGTTGTGGGACGGGAGACTGTGGAGCATGCATTGTAATAAGAGACGGTGAAACAATCAACTCGTGTATCACTCTTGCATTAGATTGCGATGGATCAGAGATAACCACGATAGAAAGGGTGGCTGACAAGAATACGGGGCTTCACCCGCTACAGGAATCCTTTGTCAAACACGGGGCTGTGCAATGCGGCTACTGCACCCCGGGCATGATTTTGGCTGCAAAGCATCTTCTGGACAGGAACCCTCACCCTACCAGGGAGGAAATCAAGACCGCTATTTCCGGTAACCTGTGTAGGTGCACAGGATATAAGAAGATTGTTGACGCAATCGATGCGGTGTCACAAGGTCAGCCCATCTCCAGTACGGGATACGACGGCTGCATCGGCAAGAGCTTTCCACGGACAGACGCCCTGGAGCATGTCACCGGGACCTCCTGTTTCGGCACTGACGTCACCAGACCTGGTATGGTACATGGAAAGATCTTGAGGAGCCCCCATCCCCATGCCTTGATCAAGAGGATCGATACCTCTTCAGCCGAATCCCTGGAAGGGGTCTTGGCGGTCGTAACGGGGAAAGAAGTGCCTCGTGGATACTTTGGAGTGGACATAAAGGACCGGCTTGTTTTTGCAAGGGAAAAGGTGCGGTACAGGGGAGAGGAAGTGGCTGCGGTGGCAGCAGTAAACGAGGATATCGCACTGAAGGCCCTTGAACTGATCAGGGTGGATTATGAACCACTCTCCCATGTGCTGGATGCCTTGGA
>JAFDIC010000273.1 GCA_019308525.1 Deltaproteobacteria bacterium | reverse complement strand
TTTGACCTTTCAATGGTGTACAGGGTATACGGCGGAGGGCCGGGTAAAAAGCCGAGCCAGAGGGGGAGACTCCAGATGGATCAAGACCAGATATACGGGTTCCCCAGGGCAATACTTGATTGCAACAAGGTGACCATATCCCAGGTTCATGGATGGTGCATCGAAGCCGGTCTTTATTTCGTAAAGTGTTGCGATCTCGCCATAGCCGCCGACAATGCAAAAATATCACAGAGGGGTCAAAGGCTTGCCTTTGGAGGACTGCCAATAGTGCCCCTTGAACTATTCATGGGGTACACCAAGAAAATGACGGAATTCATTCTCACAGGAAGGACTGTAAGCGGAAAGGAGGCGGAGGAGATCGGGATAGTCAACAAGGCCGTGCCTGCCGAAGACCTGGAAGAAGAAGTCTATCACCTGGCCAAGGCCATCTCTGTCTTGCCTCGAGATGCCATTGTCATGGGAAAGATGTCCAGGCGACATACCTTGAGCGCCCTCGGAATGGACCGTCTCTCAGAAGTCATTGTGTACCATACACTGGCCACCAACATTTCCTACACGGAAGACGAAAAGGACTTGATGTTTATCAAAGACAGGGAAAAAATGGGGCACAGGGAGGCCTTTCACAAGCTTCACGAGAAATATGAGGCTGCCCTCAATGAGACAAAGTATTTCAAGAGCTATGATCCAAGAAAAAAAACTTGATGGCTTCGGAACACTCTACCTCTATTGAAGACGGAAGCCAGAGTTACAGGGGCCCGGAGATCTCTTGGAAGAGGTGAACTCGATTCAGTGGTACTCTATTCGCATGGCGCAGGAGTCTGGCGGTCGGGTAGTAACATCCATAATCTGCCTGGAGGAAATCCGGGCATGAGGACGAAGTAACCGGCCGCCTGACTGGCATCCAATAGAGCATTACTCCGATGTCTTTCACCTCTGGAGAGAGATTGCTGAGGCCCTAAATCCTTGAAAGAGGCTAAGAGATTACAAATCTTCAAAGAATTGTGGGGGTTGAGGCAAAACAGATGAACCTTTCAGGAAAGGTTGCGATCGTAACAGGGGGGAGCCGGGGGCTGGGAAAGGCCATGGCCGTTGAGCTTGCTCGGGAAGGAGCCGCTGTGGCCGTTGCAGCCAGGACCGAGGAATCCGGGCAGAGCAGGCTTCCAGGGACCATCCATCAGACGGTAAAGGAAATCGAGGACCTTGGTGGAAAGGCGATCCCCGTGAAGTGCGATGTTACCAAGGAAGAAGATGTCCATAAGATGGTCAGGCGGGTCAGCAAGCTTCTCGGTCCAATAGACATCCTGATCAACAACGCAGGCATAGGCATGCCCAAGTCATTTGTAAAACTCACAACCAAGAACTGGGACCTGGTAATAAACGTAAACCTCAGGGGGACTTTTCTGTGTACGAAGGCCGTGCTGCCCCAGATGATGGAGCGTAGAAGCGGAAACATCATAAATCTTTCCTCGGTGCTGGCGACGCAGATCAAGTACAGCGTTGTTTACGGGGCCAGCAAAGCGGCCATTGAACGGCTAACCCTGGGGCTGGCCGCTGAAGTGAAAAAATACCACATTGCGGTAAATGCCCTGCGGCCCGATTTTACCGCCACAGAGGCCGTTGTGCTGGAACTGCCGAACGTGGACACATCCAAGTGGCAGAAGCCGGAAATGTGGGGCAAGTATGCTGCCTTGGTGGCGGCACAGGATGCGGATTCACTGACCGGGAGAATACTGGATGAGCCTGCCCTGAAGAAGATCTTCGGGCCCGTGCTCTGAATGGGCTTGCGTTCTAAATCAAGAAATCCGGTTGTTGGCAGGAGAAACGGATAGATGGGGCCACTAAAAGACATCAAGTGCTTAGAAGTCGGGGGCATTGGCCCCGCACCCTTCTGTGGAATGATGCTTTCAGACATGGGTGCGGAGGTCATCCGTATAGATCGAAAAGGCGAGAAGGCCCCGCTGGAATCCAAGTATGACGTGATGCGCAGGGGACGTCGGGCGGTTATGCACATGGACCTGAAAAAACCGGAAGCGATTAGGGCCATACTCAAGCTCGTTACTGAAGCAGACGTTCTGTTTGAGGGCTTCCGCCCCGGGGTCATGGAAAGGCTCGGCCTGGGGCCTGATATTTGCCTTGAACAGAACCCCAGGCTTGTTTATGGGCGCGTCACCGGGTGGGGACAACAGGGCCCCCTTTCCAGGGCAGCCGGCCACGACATCAATTACATTGCCCTGGCAGGCGCCCTGCACGCAATCGGCCCGCGCGGGGGAAAACCGGTTCCGCCGATCAATCTGCTTGGGGACTTCGCGGGTGGAGGGATGTTACTTGCATTCGGGATCCTGTGCGCCTTGCTCGAAGCCAAAAAATCCGGCCAGGGACAGGTCGTGGACACTGCCATGGTAGACGGGGCTGCGCTGCTTCTGGCATCCAATTATGGCCTCCTCTCAGCCGGCCTCTGGAAGGATGAGCGAGGTGTGAACCTCCTGGACGGCGGAGCCCATTTCTATGACGCTTATGAGACGGCTGACGGCAAGTACATAGCCGTTGGATCGATCGAGCCCAAGTTCTATGAACTCTTGCTTCAACACACGGGGATCAATGATCCTGACTTCAAGGATAAAATGAACAGAAAGCGGTGGCCTGAACTGAAAGAAAAAATTGCGGCGGTCTTCAAGACCAAGACGCGGGATGAGTGGTGCAAAATCATGGAAGGATCCGATGCCTGTTTTGCCCCGGTTCTATCATTGAAAGAGGCCACTCATCACCCTCACAACGTCACGAGAAAAACCTTCATTGATATCCAAGGTGTTGTCCAGCCCGCAACAGCCCCGCGCTTCGGTCGTACCCGTCCTGAAGCCCCCCGACCGTCCCCGTCATCCCTTGAGCACACCGAGCTGGTTTTGCAGTCCTGGGGCCTGTCAGCGCAGGAAATTGGGGAAATGAAGTCCGCCGGCGCCATTTGACCACAGGGAGAGGAATGGAAGACCACATGAGCGAGAAAAAGGTTGTCAGATCCGCTTGCATCAACTGCCACGGAGTCTGTCAGGTATTCGTACACATCGAGGACGGGCGCGTGGTCAAAGTCACGGGAGACAGGCAAAGCCCAACAAGCCGTGGATATCTCTGCCAAAAGGGAGCTGCTGCCCCGGAATTGCTTTACCACCCGGACAGGCTCCACTATCCCCTTCGACGGATCGGGAAAAGGGGCGAAAACAAGTGGAAACGGATTTCCTGGGATGAAGCCCTGGCCGAGATGGCCGAAAAACTTGATACAATAAGACGAGAAAGCGGGGCAGAGTATTTTGCCATGATGCAGGGGACGGGCCGGCCTTACACTGGTTTTGTGGCGAGGTTCATAAATGCCTTTGGTTCCCCAAATCTAACGGGTGTGGGCCATATATGCTATGCGCCGCGAGTCATTGCCAGTTTCAGGACCTTCGGGCCCCTTCCCATATGCGATATTTATGGATTCGGAGGAAAGCACCCTGAATGCATTGTGATCTGGGGATGTAATGTCACTCATACCGGTGCCTCTGACGGCATGTGCGGAGGGATGCTCCAGAGGGCCCTCAATAGGGCCAAGAAGGTCATTGTAGTTGATCCGAGGCGGATTGCTCCGGCAAGAAAGGCTGATCACTGGCTTCAAATAAGGCCCGGGACTGACGGCGCTCTTGCCCTGGCAATGATCAACGTCATTGTGAGTGAAGACCTTGTTGATCATGATTTTGTTGACAACTACACCGTTGGCTTTCCGCAACTCGTTGACCACATAAGAGAATTTACACCCGAGTGGGCCGAGCGGATCACCCGCTGTAGCGCAGAATCAATACGCAACGCTGCGCGGACCTATGCCGCGACTTCTCCTGCCTGTATTCAATGGGGAAACGGCGTGGACATGAACATGTGTAATTTTCATACGGCCAGATCACTGCTTATCTTGAGGGGCATTACGGGCAACATAGACAGGCCCGGAGGAGATGTAAACTGGGTCGCCCCCGAGGGGGTTCGTATGAAATCTCCCTTTGCCAATCCCGTTTTCGCCGGGATGCACTTTTTGCCCAAGGAGCAGTGGCTCAAGGCGGTTGACAGGCGGAAATATCCACTGTGCCCCGTGGTGCACCCTCCTACCTTCTGGCGGTCCATCGTGGACGGGGAACCTTACAGGATTCGTGCGATCTGGATAATGGGCTCCAATCCGCTTCTTACTATGTCCAACGGGCTTTTGATAGAAGAGGCCATGAGATTACTGGAGTATGTTGTCGTAACGGACTTTTTTCTTACTCCGACGGCGCAATTGGCTGATCTGGTGTTGCCCGCATCCATGTGGCTTGAAACAAACGATGTCGTTAATATCCACAAGCAATGGTGCGTCTTGGCCCAACAAAAAGTCGCCCAGGTAGGTGAGACGAGGGATACCAGGGATACTATGATTGAGTTGGCACGCCGTCTTGGACACGAAGAACAATTTCCGTGGCAGGACTACCGTGCCTTCCTGGACTGGATGCTGGAACAAACCGGGCTCAGTTTTGAGGAGTTCTGTGAGAAGGGTATTCTCACAGGCGATATGAAATACTTCAAATACAGAGAAAATGGTTTTTCAACCAGCTCAGGGAAGTTCGAGATATACTGCGAACGGCTCAAGAAAAGGGGTGTATCCCCTCTTCCCATCTATCGAGAGCCGGTCCCCTCACCCGTCTCAACGCCGAAACTTGCACAAGAATTTCCCTTGATCCTGACCACCGGCGCCGAGATCCGGTATTTTTTCCAGAGCGAGGGCAGGCAGATAAAATCCCTGCGCAAGAGAAACCCTGACCCGCTCGTCGAGATTCATCCCGAAACAGCAAGGTCCCTGGGCATCCTGGAGGGGGACTGGGTCTGGATCGAGACCGAAGACGGCCGTGTCAGAATGAGGGCAAAGCTCTTTGACGGGATCCCACGAGACGTAGTGAGTGCCCAGCATGCCTGGTGGTTCCCCGAGGAAAGCCCCCCGGAGTACGGATGGAAAAAATCCAACGCAAATCTTCTTTTCGGCAAGATGACCTACGACCCTGATACGGGTTCAGAGTCGCTGAAATGCGCCATGTGCAAGGTTTACCCTGTGGACACGGAGGCCGATGGTGGATAAACTCAGCCCCGCCATGCAAAGACCAATCTCCAATGACGCTTCTCCATCAGCTTCGACTTATTAGGCCGCACAGAGACAAGAGATGCTGATCAAACCTTTTCCGAAAACCGAAAATATCCATGCTTTAGCCATCCCATTTGTGGGCTATTCAGATCTAATTACAGCCAACTTATACGTGCTGGGCAAAGGCCCGGTCACACTTGTGGACACCGGGCCCAAGTTGCCTGGCGCCTTGGAGTTTATCCAGGACCGGCTTAACTCAAGGGGCCTGGATTTTGAGGACATAGAAAGAATCATTATCACCCATGGTCATGTTGACCATTTCGGTTTGGCTGCCGGGATACGCACCGCCGTCGACCGCCCTATCCCCTGTCTTATCCACCTGGAGGATCAATGGCAAACATCCGGAGATTTTCTTGACCAACGAGTGTGGATGGACCGACTGGAAACAATAATGGCTTTGGGTGGTCTTCCACGGGAAGAAGTGGAAAAAATAAAAAAGCGTTTTGCGTCTTTCAGAGAGATGATTGATCCCCTTGATAAGCTCACCATCTTGAAAGG
>JAFDIC010000272.1 GCA_019308525.1 Deltaproteobacteria bacterium | reverse complement strand
CAAGTACCCTCCACCATACCAAAGGCATTGGTGTAAAGACAGCCCAGCTTTTCCTCCGTTTCCCTGACCAGTTCCGGAGGACTGTTGGCCGCACCCACGTACAACTTTTTCAAGGAACGCAGGTCGTAATCCTTCAGGTTTTCAAAGCTGACGTACCTGCTTATCAAGGTCGGTACCAGTCCCGTACAGGTCACCCTTTCATCCTGCACGATCCGGCAAAAATCCCGGGGGTAAGTGGAATCCAGCATCACCATCCTGGCACCGTGAAACACCGAACCCGTCACCGTGACAAGGAGTGCCAGGTTATGACCTACCGTCGTTGCGACCAGGCACGTGTCAGTGACATTCAGGTCCCAGGCCTTGGACTTATACTCGATATTGCATATGTAATCATTGTGGGTCCTGGGTGCCCCCTTTGGAAGCCCGGTTGTGCCCCCTGAGGGCAGGATCTGGCAAACATCCCCCGGGTCAGGACGAACCCTCTCAAGGGCCTCCCTGATCTCCCCCCGGCTGGCCCTCCTTCCGCTAATGCCTTCAAAGGAGATGCATCCCTCTTCCAAGTCGTCTCCTACCATTATGACCTTATCCAGTCTCTTGTTTTGCTCTTTTACCTGTCGAACCAGAGGGGCGTAGTCGATCTTGCGATAGTGGTCCGGTAGGATCCACCCCTTGGGCTGGGTCAGGCTGGCCAGGTGCAATACCTCCCTCGCCGTGTGGTTCACCGTGAGGAGCACCATCACCAGCCCCGCCTTCTGAAGGGCAAAGTAGGAGATGACAAACTCGGGCCAGTTGGGCAACTGGAGCAACACTGTATCACCGGGCCTGAGGCCTTCCCTGAGGAGGTTGAATGCCAGGTTGTCGACAATATCCCGGAGCTCTCCGTACGTGTACCTCCGTCCTTCCCCCACGAGGGCCTCCTTTGAAGGATACAAGTCACTGGCCTTATCAAGCATGTCTCCCAGGGTAATCCCCAGCCACCACCTCTTCCTGTCGTAGCGTTCCGCGGCCTTTGGATCATAGGGGGTAAATCCTTCAAAAGCCATTGCCCGCTCCTTTCCAAGACCTGAATCAGGAGATCCTCCCGACCATCTCTTTGCGGTTATTGCCGGGCCAACATGGCCAGGTACGTCAGGAAATCATACACGTCCTGCTGTCTGAAGCCGGCCCTGATCCCCATCCTTCTCCTGATCTTTTCGTAGAGATCTTTTCTTCGGGCTTGATCATCGGTGGTCAAATCATCGGGATCAACACCTTCATCTGCGAGGGATTTCTTGAAATCATCCATGAGCCTCGAAAGAGAATCACCTTCCCTTGAGAGCTTGAAAAAATGATCCACCTTCTTGCCTTCCCTTGTGGAGCGATCCTTTTCAAGCCTGAATGTCTCCGAAAAGGTGATCCTCTTTATGTTCAGGGGATTCCTTATGATTTCTATGAGCTCCGGGTAACCGTCCTCCTTGTTCAAGGAAAGGCGGCCCACGTCTTCAGGACGGCTTATCACGTAGTAACGGTTGATACCCGTGCAGGCAGGATTCACCTCAAAGACCTCCTTCCACCCGTCATCCCATTCGAGAATGAGGAACCTCTCCTCTCCGGGGTTCGTGCTTGGTTTGCTTGCAAAGGGCTGTCTCGTGATTTCCTGCTGGAGCTGAAGGGGCAACTCATCAAAAGGGACGGTGACCCTTGAGCCATCCTCAAACTCCACGGTCACATTCTTGGGTCTGGGTCCAGGCATGGTACCTACTCCTTCCTCTTCAGTATCCCTTTGAGCTCTTCAAAGGAATGAATAACCACGTCGGCCTTGGAATCACCGTAATCAATGAAGCCCTTGTACTGTATTGTCTTGAACCCCCTGTCGTGGGCGGGATCAATGTCGGTCTCGGGCTTGTCACCCACCATGACCGCCTCTCCCGGCTCGATCCCCCGCTCCCTCAGCTCCTGTGCAAGGATATCATACAGGGTCCCCTCCTTCTTGGTAGAGCCCTGATACCTCGAATCAACCGTGTTTTCCTCCAGGTTGATCTTACCTTGCGGCGTGACCAGTTCCTTGAAGTACTTCACCAGCCCCCGCCGCTTCAGGAACCGGGAAACGATATCCGTGCCAACGGGCCCAAGGGTCTTTTTCATCTCAGATACCACCTGGAGCTCGATACCCTCTCCTTTAAGGTACTCCAGTGCATTGATCAACCCCTCTCCCATGTCCAGGAGGTCCTGCTCAAGCTGCCCGAAAAGCTCTATGGCCTCCGGATCATCGTCCAGCACGTAACTGTAAATTTCATCCCTGTGGCCTTCCTTGATCAGGCTGAAGCTACCATATTTTTCCTTTAGTATCCTGTATTTTCTGATCTTCTCGGGAATCAACTCCGGTTTCCCCAGGGTCTTGCAAAGGTCCCCGAACAGCCTGGGGTTCCTAAGGCCGCCGGGCTCCATTATGCACTGGCCGTAGTCAAAGCCGCACCACTTTACCTCAAGCACCATAAGAGATCTCTCCCTTCTGTCCTGTTCCGGATTTCCCGGTCGGCTGCGGGGGGTGGATACCGTCACGGCATGGGTGGGAGCTTGAATAGCTCCTCCAGGTTCTTACCCAGGATCATGTCCACCTGCTCCTTGGTCAGCCCGGCCTGCTCTCCCAGATCTTTCACCGACTTGATGGCCCCTTCCGGATCCCCGACCCTGTGTGCATAATCAGTTCCAATACACATGTGCTCAGGCCCCACCCACTCCAGGCAACACTTCATGGCCGGCAGATAAAAGGAAGTGGTATCAGGGTAGACCCTCTTTCTGTAGGTCTCGTCCGGGGATTCTTCCAGTTCGATTCCCCATTCCTTTGCATAGCCCCTGTAAGAGTCCTGCAATCTCCTTACAAAATAGGGGACCATGCCACCCAGGTGCCCGTGTACGATCTTCAGGTTGGGGTACTTTGCCATGACGCCCTGGAAGATCAGGCTTATTACCGCAAGGCTCGTATCCAGCGTATAGCCCCAGAGCTGATAGGGGATCTTGACCTTGTCCATGACGTCCCTTGTCATGGGAACCGCCGGATGCAAAAGCATGGGCAGGTCCCACTTGTCCGCAAGCTCGTAGATTCCGTGGTATTTTTCCAGGAAAATGGGTTCGAAATTGAAGTTGGAAAACATCTGGATACCAACACAACCCATTTCGTGACACCTCTCAAGTTCCTTGCAGGCCTCGTCGGGACTCTGGTAGGGAAGGGATGCCAGGAAATAGAATCTCCCCGGATAATCTTCCGTGGCCTTCTTGAGTGCATCGTTGCACTTCTTTGCCCAGTAAATCCCCTTATCCCTTTCAAGGGTCTCCGGCCCGGGGATGGTGACGCTCAACAACTGGGTATCGAGTCCCCCTGCGTCCAGGTCCTTTATCCTTTCCTCGAGGTCATAGTGTCCTGCCCGGTCTATGTGGGCTACGCAGACCCCTTCATACCACATCCTGTAGTGCGTCCCTCCGTCATGGACTCCCCTGGGATTCTGGTCTGAACCTCTGCTGCACAGGTATTCCAGATACTCCTTGGGGTACCAGTGGTTGTGTGCATCTACTGTCCTTTGTGCCATGTCTTTTCCCCTTTCTTTTATTTTCTGGATGGCTTTGAAAAAAGCCCAGGCTCCGTTCTACCCGGGCTTTGCTTCTGGCCCTTATCTTCCGCCAGTGTCCTGATATTTCTGCTCTGTAGGATATGGAGATCCCCTCCTTCGTAGGCCCATTCGATGTCCTGGGGATACCCGAACAGGGATTCGATCTTCATACCAATTTCCCCAAGCTCCAGGACCTGTTCTTCGGTCAGGGTAGGGGCATCCATCCTGTCCGGGCTGACGGCCATTTCCCTTCTCCCCAGACCCTTTTCCTCGTCAAAGCATATCATCAGGGTCTTTTTTGAGATCCGCCTCTCTTTCAGCCTGAGTGGCTCCTTTTCTATTACATAGAAATCATTCATAGACTTCCCAGAGACCACTGATTCGCCAAGACCCCAATTGGCCTCGACCACCATCTCTTCCCTGACGCTCGTAATGGGATTGGCGGTAAACAATACCCCTGCGACCTCGGAGTCTACCATCTTCTGAACAATCGGTGCGATCAGCCCGAGGTTGTGATCAATATTCTTGTGGTGGCGGTTCAGGGTGGCCCTGCTTGTCCAGAGGGAAGCCCAACACTTCTTGATATGCTCCACTATCTCTTCCTCTCCCATGAGATAATGGTAGGTCTCCATCATGCCGGGGAAAGAAGAGATTGAGCTGTCTCGTACGGCCACTGAAGACCGAACCGCTACAAACCCGGGATCGGTCCTGTTCAGTTCCGATATGGCCTTCCTAATCTCATCCAGGAGATCTGCTGGAATTGGAGCCCTGCTGATGAGGGCCCTGATCCGGGCGGTCCTTTCTTCCATCCCCCCGAAGTCCTCGTAGTCAAAGGATCTCACTATTGCATAGATCTCCCTTTGCAGGGAATTCTCCTTGATGTGATGAAAAAGGGCATCACTGGTGACACAGAAACCGGGCGGGACATTGAACCCCCCTCGCGTGAGTTCACCCAGGTTGGCCGCCTTTCCGCCGGCCTCCTGGATGTCTTTCCTCCTCATCTCACCAAAGAATCGAATGAATTTGCCCACTTCTGCCCCCTTTCTCGCCAGAGAGTATTTCTTGTCCCTGTCCTTAGAGGCCCCCTGTGGCCTGAATGACTGCCCCGCGCCAGTCCATAGACGAGGCTGCTTCATTCCCCGCACTTATGACTTGTCTCCCAACCATCATGTTTAGTTCCAGTATTGCAAGAAGGATACCACCAGGGCCCACTGCGTATCCTACTGATATCTCGGCATTTATGTCAACACTCGTCTAACCTTTCGTGTTTAGGGCGGAAAAACATAATGGCTTGAAATTATTCAGCTTTTAGACTGGCTATGTGCAGCTTTTTTGCTGCATGCAGCATGGATTATGCGCAACAATTATCCGTTAGATAAGATCATTATCAAGGCGAGTGATACGTTCTGTAGCTCGAAGTGTGATCGACTACCATCTTTGCGAGTACCAATACCATGGCGCTCGATCTTCCATACCCCGAGAAGTGTCCCTGGGGTGCTGTCCCCGATGAAGGAGCACCTTGTAACTACGGTCAAAAAGTATCTACCTGTCGCACCGACTATTCGATGAGTCTCTCGCGACTGAAAGTCGCTCCTACAGGAAAAATAAGTATGCATCCTAGGATGCAGCGGATGGAATAAGCCGGGCAACAGCCTAAGCGTGAGCCATCTGGCAGCAAATGGGAACTAAGCCTCCTCCCAGGAAATACAATCCTCAGGGCAGATGGTGACGGCCCTATCCACATCATCCTCAGGGTATTCTGAGAGGTCAACCACCTCTATGGCCCCTGTCTCCTGGTTTTTCTTGAATACCTCCGGGCATAATTCAATACAGGACTGGCAGTCATTACACCTGCTCAGATCAATGACGGGGATCCTCTTCTCCCAGCGGACATTTCCCTTCCCGGCGGCATGTCTTGCCCGGGTCATTTTGTTTCTCTTGTGCCTGAGAACGCCCTGTGGCAGCCTCCTTCATATGCCTAGGCCGGGAGTAAAGCGGCTACATTCTTGGCGAGTTCTCTACACCCGTCGAGGTCTTCCCTGTCGGGGACATACTGAACCCTTAGGGCGGGCTCCACAAGGTTGAATTTCATCGCCTCCATCTCCCTG
>JAFDIC010000271.1 GCA_019308525.1 Deltaproteobacteria bacterium | reverse complement strand
ACTGATACCCCGCTGCTTGCGGCGGGGAAGTTCATTGAACAGGAAAAGGCTTGTTTGATTCCCATTGTTGTCATGCCGGTCTACGAATATACGGCCCTGGACAAGGGCGGCAAAAACCGCAAAGGGATAATCGATGCGGACAGTGCCCCTGCGGCCCGCCAGAAGCTGAGGGCCACTGGTTTCTTTCCGGTGGAGGTCAAGGAAACCGCTGCCAGGCCCGCTGATCAGCCTTCCAGGACAGTCTCTGTTTCACGCCTGTTCAACAGGGTAAAACCCGGTGAACTCTCTGTTGCCACGAGGCAGCTTTCCATATTGCTGGGAGCAGGGGTCAACCTGGTGTCGTCCCTGGAGGCCCTTGTCGAGCAGCTCAGCAATCCCACGCTCAAGAGGATCATGGCCCAGGTGAAGGAGTCGGTAAACGAGGGCAACAGTCTGGCACAATCCCTTTCAGGGTACCCGGGGGTGTTTTCAAAGGTATACATTAACATGGTGCGTGCGGGAGAGGCTTCCGGGTCTTTAGACCTGGTCCTGGAGCGGCTCGCCGAGTACAGCGAGCACCAGGAGGCCTTGAGAAACAGATTCAAGGCCGCCCTCGCCTATCCCTTGTTCATGTTTTTCGTCGGTACTGTGATACTCTTTTTCCTGGTGACCTTCATCGTCCCCAACATAACCCGCATATTCAGCGAGATGCACCAGACCCTGCCCCTTCCGACCATCATGCTCATAGGGTTCAGCAACTTCCTCAAGTCTTACTGGTGGTTGGTCCTGGCGGGGATCGGGGCCATGATCTTTCTTTTGCGGCGATTCACGAGAGGCCAGAAGGGCCGTTATCTGTGGGATGAAGTCAAATTACGGGCACCCCTCATGGGGGCGATTCACAGGAAGATGGCAATAGCAAGGTTCGGGAGGACCCTGGGGAGCCTTCTCCGAAGCGGGGTCCCTTTGATCTCCTCCCTTCAGATCGTAAGGAACATTGTAAACAATGCCCTGATTGCAGAGGCGATCGACAGGGCTATAGAGGAGGTTCAGGCAGGCAAGGGCCTGGCAGCCCCCCTGTCCAGGAGCCGGTTTTTCCCGCCCGTGGCAAAGCAGATGATAGCAATAGGAGAGAAGAGCGGTGAGCTGGAAGGCATGCTTGATAGGATAGGAGAGATATACGAGAAGGAGGTGGAGAGCAGGGTAATGGCATTGACATCCATGCTGGAGCCGGCAATGATCCTGGTAATGGGTGTGATCATTGGATTCATAGTCATCTCGATCCTCCTGCCCATATTCGAGATGAATCAGTTGGTACGATAACCTGTAACACCTGGCGGACTCTTGCTTCGATCAGGATTATGGCAACAAGGGTGCAAGTATGTGGAAAGAGACTAAAGACAACGGGGGTTTTACCCTGATCGAGATCATGATCGTAATTGTCATCCTGAGCATCCTGGTGTGGCAGATTGCCCCCCGGATTATGGGAAAACCCGAGGAGGCCAGGATATTGAAGGCCAAAATGGACATCAGCACCCTGGAGACCGCTCTCAAGATGTACAAACTGGATAACGGCGTTTACCCTTCGACCGAACAGGGCCTCCAGGCACTGGTTGAACCTCCCACCATCGGCACGCTGCCAAGAAAATGGCGTGAAGGGGGGTACCTGGAAAAGGGAAGGGTGCCCAAGGATCCATGGGGAAATGACTACATCTACCTCTCTCCTGGTCTGCACGGTGAGTTTGACCTGATGTCCTACGGGGCTGACGGGGAGCCAGGGGGTGAAGGAAAGAACAGGGACATCAACAACTGGGAGCTTGACTAGGTCCATGGTCCTGCGAATCAACGGGAGGTCAAAGGGTTATACATACGTTGAGCTGGTGGTTGTCATCTTGTTGGCAGCCCTGGTTCTTTCCCTGGCCATGCCACGGATCCAGGATGCCTTTCTGTCCGACGAGCTCAAGGGCACTTCCCGGAGGCTGGTGGGCTTGATAAGGAATCTCAGGACCGAGGCAGTTGCAAGGTCCGTTGATTTCGACCTCCACCTGGACCTGGATCAAGGCCGTTACTGGGTGGAGTCCTCTTCCATGTCCCTGGAGGAGAGGGCCCGGAAGCAAAAGGAGGCGAGCCCTTTTCCGGAAGGGGTCAGGGTCCTGGACGTCTGGTTGCGGGGTTACGGCAAGATCATGTCAGGAGAGGTCTGGATCAGGATAAGCAGGAAAGGTTATGTTCACCCCTCGCTGATCCATCTGGGGGCAGAAGACGGCAGGAGTTTCACCCTGGAGATGAGCCCCTTCCTGGGCAAGGTGAAGGTTTATGACAGGTATACCGAGTATGGGGAGGCCTAGGGGCGAGGGGAGAAGGAGCGCCGGGGGCTTTACGCTCCTTGAAGTGATGATAGCCATGGCCATCATTGCCATAGCACTGACGGCCGTATTGGGTTCCCAGTCCCAGAGCATATCCCTGGCCAGCGAGGCCAGGTTCAATACTACGGCATCGCTTTTGGCCCAGGCCAAGATGGCCGAACTGGACCAGGTGCCCGTGGAAGAGCTAGCGTCTGATTCAGGGGACTTTGGCGAGGATTTCCCCGGGTATTCCTGGGAACTGTCAGTGGGCAGCGTCTTCCCGGGTGTGCCGGGAGAGATCTCTGATCACCTCAGGAGGATTGACCTTACAGTCTCCTGGGGTGAGGACGCCGTTTATCAGTACAGTATGAGGGCGTTTCGGTTTTTCAGGTGAGGAAACGATGTGTCCAGGCGAATCGGAAAGAGAGAAGGGCTTTACCCTCCTGGAAATAATGATCGCGATGGTCATCTGCGCGGTGGTCTTTTCCATCATATATTCTGCCTACAGCGGGACCTTCCGGAACCGGGATGTGGTGGAACTCCAGGCGGACATCTACATGGCGGCCCGCATCGCCCTGGAGAGGATGGTGGAAGACCTGGAATCCGCGTATTTGCCCGCGAGTGTTAAGGTCTCCAAGTCCAAGGGGAGTGAGAAAGGACCTGCATTCTTCGTGGGGGAAGAGAGAGAAATCGACGGACGGAGGGCAGATACTATCCGGTTCCTGTCCCGGGCCCAGGTCTTGTTTTCGGGCGAGGAAAGGCCCGTGGGAATTGGAGAGATCAGGTACCATGTCAGGAGACAGGGAGACGGTGATGGCCTTGATCTCTATCGATCCGAGCGGCTGCCTCTGGAAGGAGAAGAGATGGGGGAGGATGAGGGATTCCTTCTCTGCGAGGGGCTCAATTCCGTGAGATTTTCCTACTACGATAGTTCTGGGGATGAATATCAATCCTGGGATTCCGGGGGAGAAGAACAGGGGAACAGGCTGCCTGCCAGGATATCCATTACCCTGGAATTCCTGGATCCCCTGGACCCGGAAGTACCCATAAGGTTTACTACGAGCGCTTCCCTCCCGCTCGGGCTTGAGGAGTCCAATGGGAAGGTTTCTTAAAAACAAGGACGGGTTTGCCCTGATCCTGACGATTCTGGTTATCAGTACCATCGTGGCCTTGAGCCTGGAGTTCAATTCTTCCATCAGGTCTGAGCTCCAGGCAGCGGTCAACCTGCGGGACGGAGTTAGCCTGAGGCAAATTGCAAGATCAGGGTTCCAGTTTGCCATGGCGGTTCTCTATGATGACGGCAAAAGAACGGCATATGATTCACTATATGAAGACTGGGCGGACCCTGAGAGACTTTCAGGGTATCTAAAGGGGATGTTCAGCGAGGGATCTGTTGAGGTCGAGATTATTGACCACTCGGGCAGGATTCAGATCAATAATTTGATCTACCACAAGGGAGAAAAAAGGGGGTCCTACAATCCCGTGCAGAGGGAGATACTTTCCCGGCTCCTGGGGTCGGAAGAGTTTGGCCTGGAGCCCGATGAGGTGGACAATATCATAGACGCCATAAAGGACTGGCTTGATCCCGACAGGGAGGTGACGAGGTTCGGGGCGGAGGACTCCTACTATGCGGGCCTGGATCCCCCCTATTCCTGCAAGGACGGACCCCTTGATTCCCTTGAGGAACTCCTCCTCGTGAGGGGGATTACGAGGGAACTGTTTTACGGGACCGGAGAGAGGCCGGGGATATCTGAGTTCCTTACGGTCTGGGGTGACGGAAAGATAAACATCAATACGGCACAACCCCTGGTGCTCAAGGCCCTCTCAAAACACCTGGACCGGGATATGGTGGAGGCGATGGTCGCCTACCGCAGTGAAGAAGACAACGATATCAGCCAGCCGCGATGGTACAAGCAGGTACCGCAGATGAGCAGCGAGGTTGATATGGACGAACTCATCACCACTTCCAGCAGTATCTTCGAGATAAGACTCAACGGGTTCAAGGACAAGATGAGAAACAGGTGTGTGGGTATTCTGGAGAGGGGGAAAGACAGCCTGAGAGTTCTCTCCTGGAGGGTGGAGTAGGATAGGTGCCATGCCGGGGAAACTACTATGCCTTGATATTGATAGCGATTCCGTTTCTGTCGTGCAGGTGCAGAGCGGACTGAAGGCATATCGCGTGCTGGCATGCGCCCATGCTGTGATAGAAGAAGGGTTGGAAAGGACCCTGGGACAGATCCTCCAGGGGATGGACCTGGAAAACGATATCTGCCGGGTGGCTGTTTCGGCGGACCGGGCTTCCTACAGAAATCTCCGGCTCCCATTCAAGGACGAGAAAAAGATCAGGCAGGTCCTCCCTTTTGAAGTGGAAGCAGTGGTCCCCTTTTCCATTGACGAGGTGGTGACTGATTTCCTGGCAATCCACAGGGCGCAGGAGGGTGAGATTCTGGCCGTTTCCCTGAGAAAGGATTATATAAGGGAGCTTCTCCAAAACCTGGGCGAGCACGGGGTAGAGCCGAACCTCCTGGAGGTTCGATGTGCCCCCCTGGCCTCCTGGCTCCTTAAGAGGCAGGATACACCCGAAGACGGCCTCCTTCTGGACCTCGGACACAGAAGAGGAACCATGGTGCTTTTCTCGGGGGGGCGTATCAACCTGATCCGCTCATTCAGGCTTGAGCATGACCCGTCCTTCCTGGAATCCCCTGCGATTCTTGAATCTCGACTGGAGCCTTTTTGCAAACAACTGGGGAACACAATTCATGCTTTCGCGTGGAGCAACAACCTTACACCCAGGCCGCAGAAAATCTTTCTCTCCGGCACCGGCGCCGTCCCGGGCACAGAAGAGATGATATCTCGGTTTCTTGCCCTGCCCGTGGAACAGGTAAACGTTCGCCAGGATAAAAGGGTCCTAATGGACAGGGAAATAGCCGAGGCATGGAAACCCCTGGTCATGGATCACGCACTTGCCCTTGCCCTGCGGGGGGGCGGAAAGGGGGCGGGCCTTGATTTTCTCAAGGATGAATTCGAGACAAGGGGCAGGTTCTCAGGCCTCAGAACGGGGATCCGAAGGGTTTCGGCGGCCATGATCATCGTCCTTTGTTTTCTAATCGCCGATCTGGCCGTTGATTACTACCTCATGAAGAAGCGATACGACATGCTGGACAGGAGAATCACCCTGGTATACAGGGAGACTTTTCCAGGGGCCGGGAGGATCGTAGATCCCCTGAAACAGATGAAAATCAAGCTGAAGGAAGTGCAGGGATCCTCAGGGCTGCTTCCCTCAACAGACTCCGAACCGAGGGTGATAGACATTCTGAAGGATATCTCGGTTCGAATTCCAAAGTCCCTGGATGTACACCTTACTACCATGGTGATAAGCCCAGAGAAAGTTCG
>JAFDIC010000270.1 GCA_019308525.1 Deltaproteobacteria bacterium | reverse complement strand
ATCCGTCCTCTCTTCCAGCATAAGCGCTCGACTGGGACAATACTTAGCACAAAGCTTGCATTTTTCACAGAATTCCTGCACACCGATATCTATCGGTGAATCAGGCACCAGGGGCAAATCAGTCAATACCTTGCTGATACGGACCCTTGGGCCGAACTCACGGGTGATCAACTGCCCGAGCCTACCCATCTCGCCCAGTCCGGCATCCACGGCCATAGGGATACTCAGGCCGATTTCATTTACCGCGGGGATCGCCCTGTAACCGAGCTCTGAAATGAACATGGCCAGGGAGGCCGCACTCCATGCGCATTTTGAATAACCGATATCCGTTTCAGGCTCCACATTGGGAGTTTTCCTGACCCCCTGGTAATCCATTTCATGGGCCATCACAATGACCATGTTATACTCCCCGGGGACCTCAATGGGGTCACCGGCCTCCGCCGCCTCCGTATAGGTGGCGTTATGAAGCCCCCAGTTGGTATAGATCCACAGGGGATTCAGCTTTGCAATACCCACTAGATCAGCGCCGATCCACCTGGCGGTGTCTTTTATGATCCTTGTCATGGCTGCGGGATCAGGGCTTTTGAGCTTGTACCTGTCGTTATATACGGGGACGGCCTCGCGGGCCAGTTTGCTCTTGCGCAGCACATAGTCCACCGTCCTCCCGGCAACCCACGTAGCATGATCCATGATCGTTTTGCCGGGGATGAGTCTCTCGAGGTTGGCGATACTCCTCTCATGCATGAGGGTGTATCTGTCGCCCTCGACCGCCCCCCTGCTGAAACCGGTATTGCGCTCGTCGAACCTTTTGAGCCCGGTGGTTATGTACCTCTTGTAGGTGGGTTCACCGACGTACCGCATTGATCTCCCAACCCTGTATCAAAGACAACTCTCTCGCCTCCTGACGAGGAAACGAGAGAGTCTCATCAGCAAGAATCAGGTCTTTCTATTGGAGCAGCTTCCACTCCCCGTTTACGACCTGGACCATGACAAAATAATCCTTTGTGAGCCCGTTATGGTTGGTGGGTGAATAGTTGTATTTCCCCACCACGCCCAGCCAATCTCTCAGGTTCTCCACGTAATCCCTGATCTTGGCTCGATCAGGCCCCACCGCGCTTAGTGCCGATATGACTATGCGCAAGGCATCGTGTGCATTCCCGCCGAACTTGCTCACGTCCTGCTTGAATTTTGCCTCATAGGTGTCACGATATTTCTCCAGGATGGCTTTCTGGGGATCTGAATCCGGTATCTGATCCAGCACAATAAGCTTTGGCGCCGGGAAAATAATTCCCTCACCGGCCTTCCCTGTCATCTGCAAGAAAAGCTTTGAAGCGGCCCCGTGACTCTGATAGAGGGGTATCTTCATGGCGAGCTGTTTCCAGTTCTTCGTCACGACTGCCTGGGTTGGCCCGACCGTCCAGCAAACGATCGCCTCGGCATCCGTCCTTTGAATCTTCGTAAGCTGGGCGGTCATATCCGAATCCTTGGCCCCGAATTTCTCATCCGCCTTGACCTCAATCCCGTACTTTGGAGCCAGTGCCAGGAGCTGCTCTCGGCCACTGTCACCAAAGCCGTTTGATACGGTTATGATTCCCACCTTTCTTATTCCAACACCTCTCATGTATTCATAGATCCGTGAAACCGCGTTGGTATCGGTCTGGACGGTGTTGAACACCCATTTTTTCGGAGGTTCCACTATCTTCCTGCTGGCACCAAGTGCTATATGGGGCATCTCGGCCTTCTGGGTTATGGGTATAACCGCAAGCGCGGAACCACTCGACATGGGTCCAACTATGGCACAAACCTTGTCCCTCTTGATCAGTTTTTGGGCAAGGGTGACGGCCCGTGTCGGCTTCCCCTCAGTATCATAGATAATGACCCTGAGCGGATGACCGTTTATGCCGCCTGCGCGATTGATCTCCTCTTCTATCATCACAAGGGTGTTCTTAGCAGGCTGGCCCAGAAATGACAGGCCCCCTGTTACTTCCAGGATCGACCCGACCCTGTACGGTTCTTTTTCCGCCAAGGATGTGGAGATGGTTATGGCAAAAACACACGCGAAAACAAATCCGATGCTCAACAAATGTCTCTTTTTCATAGGCCTCCTCCTCTCAGGTTGTAATTGTTTTTTGGTTTGAAAAGCACAATATATTCGCTTGATTCATTTCTAGTGCCACATGATGTATGGATTCTCAAAGAGGATAACCAGGTCAAAGCCTATAACAGTTCACGCACTGGAGCCAATGACAAATTGTCTTCTTGTAGTGAATTCGGATGTATATTTCAAACCATTGCAGTTGTCAATAGATATTTTCAAAATTTTAAATTTCTTATTGATTTTCTGAAATCAATAGTGAAAATATGAAATTGCTTGGGCTATCACAAAATCCGAATACAAGAAATACAGGGGTTTCTATGATTGCTATAGGAACTAAAATAAAAGAACATCGATTAAGACAAAGGTTGACACTGAAAGAATTGTCCAAAAAATCGGGGGTTTCCATCGGGCTCTTGAGCCAGATTGAACGGGGGGTCTCCTCTTCCTCTATCAGCAACATCCAGAAGATTGTCAAGGCGTTGGGTATAGGATTCGCGAGCCTCTTTCAAGAAGAGATCTCGAGCAATAGTGCTGTCCCGGCGCAGGAGCCCAGCCCTCATCTCAAGCCCAACTCCATATCCGTTGTAAGACGTGACAGGAGAAACAAGCTGCTCATGCCCTTCGGCGGATACATGGAATTGCTGGCCCCGGTCTATAATCACAGGATGGAATTCATTTTTTTTCGCTACCCTGTCGGCGCCAAGGTCAAGGAACCCTTTTTCCACGAAGGAGAAGAATGCGGCATGGTACTGAAGGGCAGATTCAAGGCCATCATTGGGGACCGGGAGTTCATACTGGAAGAAGGGGACAGCATATACTTTGACAGCACCATACCCCACAGGTGGGAAAACGTTGGTGATACCGAAGTGGAATTCATCTCAGCCCTCTCACCCCCGTCCCTTTAAGCAGAGGAACACGCAGAGGTAGTCGCCGTGCACTTTTGACTAGAAGCCAAGCTGCTCCCTGATCTTGAGGGCGGCTTCTTCTACCTTGGAAATCACCTTCTCTGCATCAATCGTTTTGAATTCACCATCCTTGTATACTATCCGTCCATTTACCATTGTCATAGCCACGTCCCTGCCACCGGAGCCTGCGTATACCAGGGTATCAAGCGGATCATACATGGGGGTCAAAAAAAGGTTCCCTTCGACCTGGACAATGGTAATATCCGCCAAATATCCTGGCTGAATTTTCCCGAGGTTTTCAATCCCCAAAATTTTTGCTCCTGATTCGGTGGCCATCCTGAAGGCATCCACATGACTCATGATATCCGGATCTAAAAAATGGATTTTCTGAAGAAGAACAGCCTGTCTCATCTCCCTGATCATATCCAGGGAATCATTCTGGGGCGCGCCATCGGTCCCAATGCCACAGATTGTGCCCTGTTCCCTGAGACGTACCAGAGGGATGACCCCAAGAGCGCATATCTGGTTACAACTTGGGCAGTGGCTGATTTTGGCACCAGTGTCTTGAAGGATTCTATCCTCGCCGTGACTAATAACAATGCAATGGGCAAGAGAAGTCCTTTCATCTAGAATTCCTATCCGCTCCCCAAAGGCGACACTTCCCGCAAAACCCTTTTGTTTTCTTATATTTTCCACCTCCCATATATTCCCGGCAAGATGTGTATGGAAATGAGTTCCATAGGCATTGGCGAGCTTCTTGAGCTCAGTCAGCAGCGGACCAGTGCATCCACCAGTAGTCTTTCCCTCAATACCCGAAGGCCCGACCCATGCCTGAATCAATTCATCTTTCTCTGCCTGCCATTTTTCGAGATACTCTTGCGTCTCTTTCATCTCCCTTTCAAGATCACCCACGTGCCCTCGATCCAAGTCCGAAAAATCTTCCGCACCTTTAGCCACCGCCCCCCTGATACCGAAATCACTTAGACCTCTTGCAATGGCGATAACATGATATTTCCCAAAATTGACGCTGTGCTCCAGGAGGGACGTGGATCCGCTTGCAACCAATTCCATGGCCGTAAGCTGTGCAAGGCAGTAATACAATTGATCCCTGTCCTCCATGGCTTCCATGGCCGCCCCAATGGGTAGAATTATGTTATCAACCCAATTGTGGAATTTCAATTGATGCCCAAGCCCCCTCATAATGGTTTCATTGCAGTGGGTATGGCTATCTATCAGCCCTGGCAAAACAATCCGACCGTGGCAGTCATGAACTTCATCAAAGGTATATTTGTTCTCAAACTCTTCCCTATTACCAACATCAACAATAAGGTTTCCCCTAATTACCACAGAAGCAGAACGTTCAACGGTCCCATAGTCCCTTACTACAAAATCGGCATCTTTCAACAGGATAGTCTTTTCACTCATCTATATCTCTCCCTTCTACGTCAATACGGATATCCCCGTGTGGAGTAAACAATCATAGTCAAGCTCATAAGTAGCCATCTTCCCCAACAAACATATGAGCCCTTATTACGCATTATTTAGACCTTCGGTTCCTAGGGGCAACTCAAATGCATTCCACTGGTCAAGCTCAAGTTCCAGAGGATGGCAGCTTTTCTACTGGAGGTATGTTTTTCATGGCAGCAAACAGTGGGCGTTTACTCTGCCTGCCAAAGCCAAGTAGTTGATCCAATTTTACAATAAGCCTTATCAGTAGGTTTCTTTCGGCAAAGATTCGGACGATTTTGTGCAAAGAATTGTTTGGTTTGTTCCAGGGGCAAACCCTTATGCAAACAGAACACCCGTTTCCGTTCTTCACCCACCATTCAAAACACCTCATGGCCCTGATGGGCCATTTCAACATGCCCGGAGAATTGCATTGATCCCACGCCTGGTCTGTTCTTTCCCCCGACATGAGTGCTCGGCTCGGGCAATATTTTGCACAGAGCTTACATTTCTCACAAAATTCTTGCACCCCCATATCTATGGGGGAATCAGGGACCAGTGGTAACTCGGTCAAAACCTTGCTGATGCGTACCCTTGGACCGAAATCACGGGTGATCAACAGCCCGTTAGGCCCCATCTCCCCCAAGCCCGCATCGACAGCCATGGGAATGCTTAGACCCAGTTCATTTCCACAAGGGATTGCTTTGTACCCCAGCTCCCTGATAAAAGATGCAAGGATACTTGCACACCATGCCATTCGCGAATACCCCATAGGCGAAGCTGCCTCTCGATAGGGAGACCGCTTGATAAGATCATAATCCATTTCATGAATCATAACGATCACGTTCGTGTATTCAGCCGGGATCTCAATAGGGTCACCTGCCTCTGCGGCGTTAGTATACATGATATTATGAAGACCCCAGTTGGTGTAAAGCCATAAGGGATTAAGCCTTGCCACGCCTACTTGATCCGCCCCGCTCCAAATGGCCATGTCTTTAATAACTCTTGTCATTGCATAAGGTTCAGGATCACGCAACCTGAAAATACGGTTCATGGCTGGAGGAGCTTCATCTCGCGCATAGGTAGTCTTGCGAAAAATAGAATCAGGAGTTCGTGCGGCTGCACCCATAGCATGGTCAAGAATTGTTTTCCCCTGTATTTGTTTTCCAATATTCTTGATACTGTTTTCGAACATGAGATTATATTTGTCTCCCTCAACCGCACCACGGCTGAAGGCCGTGTTTCGATCGTCAGACCGGCTTAGTCCACCAGTGATATA
>JAFDIC010000013.1:2238-26755 GCA_019308525.1 Deltaproteobacteria bacterium | reverse complement strand
TGAGGAAGGTGCAGAGGACCATGGAAGAGCTGTTGAGGGTGAAGGGAAAGGAGGCACTCCTGCAGCGTTTGACCCTTGAGGCAGAAGATCCTAAGGCCCCTTGGGGGAAGATCAAGAAATTGATGAAGGGGGTATGGGAAACCGATAGGAAGCTCCTCTTGGATATCCTTCCTGAGTTACTGGAGGACTGAACCCTCATGAGGGTTTACCCTAAAAGGGTTCCAGGGGTCTAGGGGCCCAGGGTTCTAGTGGAAGACAAACCACTTGGATCGTTGAAACCTGATTGAAGATTGACTACTTAAATCATCCAAAAAAGGAAATAACTTATTGGGGGTTTCAGGGGGCTCAGCCCCCTGAAGTAGCCCCCAAAATATCTACAGCCCGAGACGGCTTGGAGGCCCAATTTACCCTGAATTATTTTCACGGTAAATAAGGGGTAAAATAGCCCTTAAAACTTAGGGGGTTGCTGCATCATCATGTGAGTCTGGGAGATAATGATGGGAATGAGTATCGCAAAGGCGATAGATATGAGGACTATTATAACAATGAGGGGCAAAAATACCGCCAAGGCTGCCCTTCCGGTGGTGGTTCGGTGGCTTTCTCTGAAGCCGATGATCCATAGGACGATATTGTAGATGCCGGCGATAAACCCTCCCAGCAAGGGCAATATGGAGAAGACCTGGGTGCTGTTGGTATAGGCCAATACCCTGAAGGTGGCCTCAAATCCCCTCTTACTCCCTCCCACCAACATGAGTGAAACGTGGAGTATCCCACTGGCAACAAAGAGGCCGATGGCGATCAGGATGGGGAGAAAGAGGGCGTAAATGAGGATATAAGAGGTGAAAAAGAGGTTTATTCCGCCCTTGCCTAAAAGACCGGAAAAGGTATATTGCCACAATAAGGTGAAGAGTCCTCCCAAGAAACCTATGATGACCCCATAGAACAGGGGGTTTTGTATCCCTTTGCTTACAGGCATCTTCTGAAAGAAGAGAGTGGGGGAAAAGAGGACCTCCTTCATGGTCCTGAGAAAGGCGGTCACTACCCCGAGGTTGGTCATATCCTCCCAGGGGGTATAATCCTCTTCTTCCTTTACAGGGGTGCCGGTGAGGTCAGATTGAGCCTTTCCCCCTTCTGGAGCTTTGACCTCTTCTTGAGTTTTGATAAATTTGGAGATGATTATTCCACACTTGATGCACTCATCTGTCTCCGCTTGGACAAACCCACACTGAGGGCATTGGGTCATCTTTTGTCCTCCCTCCCCGGTGATTGTCGTTTCCGGGCGAGGGAGGGGAGTCTGCCCCCGGAGGGGGATGACCTGAGGTTCTAGTTCTGGGGGGGAAGGAGCTGGTTTTTCCTCCCTTTGGACTTCTTCTTTTATCCCCTCCATGGGCTCTAACCTTACCTTGGCCCCGATGGCCTCTAGGGCCCCTTTATACCTCTGGGCCTCTGATAAGGTGACCTCCTTCTTGATCGCGACCGGGGCCAACCTCATCAGCTTGGTTACAGCCTCGATGGAGAGGTTAAAGCGATCCCTCAATCCTACTGTTAACTTATTCACATAATCTATACCGCTTTGGGCAGGCCCTAAAAAGATGACCTTATATCTTGTCTCTTGTTCTTCTCTCAAGGCCCTCTCCTTTTACCAATTTTCCCCCCTCCTTAAAGCATTTTGGGTGCCACTCCTCAAGAAGAGGGAAAATTGGACAAAAAACATTAGATTTGCTTTAAAATCCGTTCCTTAGAAGAACAAGGGTTCAAAGGAGGGGAGGATATATTGGGTTCTGAATGACCTACTGCGTCCATTTTGCGGACAAAAATTGTCACTTTACTACCTCAAAGGGCCACGTAGCCGAGGCTTCCTCCCCCTTCAGTTTGTCGTATATTATCGCCTTGAAGAGATATTTCCCTGGTGGGAGGTTGGTCAATGTCAGTTGATTGATCCCATATAGGTCGAGACGGGGCGAGCTGGATTGGTAATGGATCTCGAGAACATTCGCTTTTTTGAATATCTCTTGCTGTTCTCCGGTGAGAATGATCATGTCTTGGGTAAACCAGATCTCGTATTTCTCCTCTGCTCTGCGGGTAAAGACATTTTGGGGTTCAAAATAGAAGAAGATCACATCCCCTGCTTTTACCTTGTTGTCGGGTAGGGGTACATAGGATCCGTAATCCATCACCTTGGAGCAGGCGACAAGGTTGCGGAAGCCGAGTGGACCTATGTTCTGGAGGTCGATGATCTCCTCTTTGCGCCGTGATACCTCGTCTCCTTCTTGAGCAAGGGCGAAGGGACATGCCACAATCCCGAATACCAACAAACATAAAAATAACTCCTTTGCCCTCATGACATTCACCTCTCAATACCCGGGACCTCAGGATATCAATTAGTATGACATAAGTCAACAAGAAAGATGGAATTTTGGGTAATGCCTCAGTTATCAGGGGAGGAGGACCCCTTATCCCCTCGCTTCAGAGCTTTCGCGGTGACCCTTTCGGGGTTCGCCTGCCCCGTGAGATAGAGAAACTTATCTAACGGGGCAGGCATGGGAAGCTCTTTATACCATGCCTTTAAGTTTTTCCTGCAGGGCCTTTGTAAACTCCTCTTCCACCTTTTTCGCCTTGGCCCTCATGATCCTATCTCCAAACATAGCCAGCTTGCCCACTATGTTTGCGTCGGTCCTGTAGGAAACCTCCACTTCCCCTCCTTCGGTTTCCTTTAAATCTATGCCGGTTTTCTGAACGAAATGACCGGCCTTTCCAATGTCCTCCCCTTGGCCCTCCATCTCCAAGTGTGTCGGGGGTTCTACTGTTGTCAGGGTGTTTTTAAACTTGAATCGTACTGAAATCGGACCGACTTTTTGTTTGACCACACAGTCATATGTATTCTCATCGAGGCGCTCTATCTTCTCTGCACCTGGCAGACAGGCCCGCAAGGTCTCCGGCTCCAGCAACGTGTCCCATAACTTTTGGATGGGTGCCTTCAGTGTAAATTTTCCTTCTAGGATCACATTTCCCTCCTCAATTTGATATTTTTTCTTATCTTAATTGTTAAAGTTTTTCTGCTTCTTTCTCAAGCAGATCGGCCAAAGTTTTATAACCCTTATTCCCGGGTTCCATGGTTTGAATGAGCAAGAGTTCAACAAAGTCATGTCCCTTTGACTTGACCCAATCTTTGTGGGCCTTGTCACCGGTCCCAAAAAAGTGACGAGCCATATTCAGGGTATCCGGTAAAATTTTTCCGCATGCTGGACATTTGTAACTCACGGTACGCCTCCCTATTCTTCTTTTTTCTCGTTTTTCTCTCTGAGTGCATTGAGTACCTTTTCCGGCGTTATCGGAAGATCATTAATTGTGATGCCGGTAGCGGCATGTACCGCACTGCTTAAGGCCCCTGCAGTAGGATTGGTCAGACCTTCCCCTGCCTCCTTGGCCCCAAAAGGTCCTTCAGGTTCATAGGTCTCTACCTCGATGACCTTTGTTTCCGGCATCTCCGTAGCCCTCAGGACCTTATAGTCGACTAAATTCGGGTTCAGGATCTTCCCCTCGTCCTGGGGCTGGTCCTCTGTAAAACCATACCCTGCTGCCATGGCGATGGCCCCTTCAAGCTGTCCCTCAACACCAAGGGGATTAATCACCTGCCCACAGTCATGAGCAGTCACACAATTGATGAGGGTTATTTTGCCGGTATCAGGATCTACGTCTGCTTCAACTGCCTGCACACCAAAGCTATATGCCGGTGAGATCATCCCCTTCCGGTGTGGTGTGTAGTGTCCCTCACCCTTAATGGGCTGGCCATCCCTGCCTCGGATCATCTCTTTGACGATGTCATAGTAAGAAAGGCCTCGTTCTGGACGTGCTACGAGGTGGATCCATCGATCCTTAATGTCGAGGTCATAGACGATATTCGGTTGCATTTTTGCTGCTGCATAGGCAATAATCTGTTCCTTGACCTGAGTCGCAGCCATCTTAACGGCGTTGCCTTGCATTAACGTCTCCCGACTACCCCATGCACCGAGATCTACCGGACACGTGTCGGTATCTCCCATATGCAGCCGGATATCCTCGAGGCGTACCCCTAACTCCTCTGCACAGATCATAGCCATTGTGGTATTAGAACCCTGACCCATATCCTGAGATCCTATGTAGAGGTCGACCTTGCCGTCAATCTGAACCTTCACCTCAGCCGAGGAAAAGGCATACGGTGTATCGAACCAGTTGAAGATCCCCCCTGACATAAAACCATAGGCAGCTATGCCTATACCTCTATTTGGCGGCAGTTCACCCCTGGATTTGATCCAATCTTCGATCTTGTCAAGGCACTCACCAAGACCGCAACTCTGGATCCAGGCCTGTCCAGGGACTTCATAACCTGGGTACATGCCATTTTTACGCCTTATCTCGATCCGGTCAATTCCCAGCTCCTCGGCGATCAGGTCAATTTGTGTCTCTGCACAGAAGGTCGCCTGCGGTGCCCCAAAACCACGCATTGCTGAAGCAGGGGCGGTATTGGTGTATACCCGGTATCCGTCATATCGGTAACCCGGCCATACATATGGGAAGGCCTGGAAAAATCCGGTCAGATAGAGTGCCGTTGCCCCCATACCCGTGTATGCGCCGCCCTCGGTGAAGACACGGGCCTCTTTTGCCAGAAAGCTGCCATCCTTCTTAACACCGGTCCTCAGGTAGTAAAACATGGGGGTACGGCGCTTCGTGGCAATAAACTCTTCCTCACGGCCGAGTACGATTTTTACCGGCTTGCAAAGCTTCTGGGAAAGAAGCGCGCTGCAGAACTGGGCAGAATCGGTTTCAAACTTGCTTCCAAAACCTCCACCCGTATACCTGGAGATTACCCTGACGTCATTCTCTCTCAGCCCAAGGTTCTCGGCCAGCAAGACCTTTATATAGTAATGGCACTGAGTAGATGTCCAGACCGTTAATTTACCATCAGGCGTGTAACTTGCCACTGCATCGTGCGTCTCCATACAGACGTGTGCCTGCGGTGCGCACCGAAACCAGTCCTCACGAATATAATCCGCTTGCTCAAACCCCTCATCCACGTCACCCCACTCAATGTGACGGGTTACATTGATATTCCTTTCGGCATGTTCGTGAAGCTGTGGGGCCTCTCTTTTTATGGCTTCAAGAGGATCGAACACGGCGGGGAGCGGTTCATATTCAACCTCAATCAAATCCAGGGCCTCTTCAGCAGTGTCTTCGTCAATCGCAGCCACTGCTGCCACTGGTTCGCCGATATACCGGACGATTTCCGGTGCGATCATTATCTCGTCACAAAGCTCCTCCTTGTAGCGCCTCCATATTCCGTTTTTAAATCCAATAGTATCCTTGCCGGTAACAATACCCCGTACCCCGATGAGCTTTTCTGCCTTACTCGTATCAATGTTGAGGATCCGTGCATGTGGATAGGGACTTCTCAAGATCTTACCGTACAGCATGCCTGGCAGTTTGACATCAAAGGTATACTCTGCCCTACCCGTAACCTTCGCAACCCCATCAATGTTATGAAGCGGCGTGTTTATAATATTATAACCCTTGGCATCAAATGAATATGTTGCGGCACCGCTAATCCTTGCGACCTCCTTATTTTTATCGGTCATTATTTCTCCTCCTTGTATTTACCTTCAGCCACTGCTGTTATCGCTCTAATAATGCTGTTATAACCGGTGCAGCGACAGATGTTGCCATGGATACCTTCCCTTATCTCTTCCCTCGTCGGTTTTGGATTTTCATTCAGCAAAGATGTGGCCGACATCAGCATCCCAGGCGTGCAGAAGCCACACTGGTACGCACCGTGATCCAGGAATGCCCTTTGAAGGGGACTAAGTTTTGCAGCATCTGCCAAGCCTTCGACAGTGGTTACATTGGCGCCGTCGGCCTGCATCGCCAACACTGAACACGACTTTACCGTAGTGCCATTTAACAGGACCGTGCATGCGCCACATGCGCCGGTATTACAGCCTCTTTTTGTCCCCGTGAGTCCCAGTTCATCTCTCAAGACCTCGACCAGTAGCCTTTTGGGCGCAACGTAAACCTCGTAGTATTCGTTGTTAACCGTTATCCGCAATAATTGCTTTTCCATTACAAGAGACCTCCTTATCAGGCTAAGGTTTTGGCCTGTTCCCAGGCCCTTTTTACCATCTTTTTTGTGAGTGCCCTTACCAAATGTCTTCTATATGCCTCAGAGGCATAGATGTCAGCGACCGGTTCAGCCTCCTCTGAGGCCTTTTTGCCGACTTGATTGAGCAAACCGTCATCGAGCTTGTGCCCTACCAACAACAGCTCTGCCTCTTTTGCCCTCTTGGGGGCAGCGGCAGCAGCTCCGAGGACGATCCTTGCATCTTTGCAACTAGCACCGTCGTCATCCAAGGTTATCGAGGCAGCAACTGAAACAATTCCCTGATCGTTCTTTATAATGTTGAACTTTTCATAAACTGTCGCTGTCTTCGGAGCAGTTACAGGTACCTGAACTTCGAGCAGGAGTTCACCTTCCTCGAGCGCTGTTTCAAAGTAATCAATAGAGAATTCCTCAAGCAGCATAGTTCGTTCTCTTTCCTTATTGGCCATTTTTACCGTGGCATCCAAGGCAATGAGCACCGGTCCTGGATCGCCTGCCGGGTCTCCATGGCAGAGGTTTCCACCAATGGTGCCCCAGTTGCGGGTCTGAACAGAAGCCAGGTTCTCTTCCATGTCTACTAATATAGGGTACTGCTCCTTGATCAACGAGGATTTCTCTATTGCCCGGTGAGTAGTAGTGGCACCGATCTTCAGCCCCTCTTTGGGGTCGAAGTTGATGTAATTGAGCTCTTCAAGCCGCTTGATGTCGATGAGATACTCCGGGGCGACCAATCCCTGGCGCATCAGGATGAGCAACGACTGCCCTCCACAAATGATCTTGTAGTCATCTCTATGCTGCTCAAGTAAATCGAGCGCCTCCTTGACCGTATTGGCCCTTAAGTAGACAAAATCCCGTATCATTTCTCTCTCCCTTCTGCAAAATCATTAAGGACTAGCCATGTTGAACTCGGTTTTGGCAAAGGTGGGAATCCAAACTTCTTGTTGATCCTGCTAGTGCCAGATTTCTTCTCACCTTGTTCCTCTTTATCCCCTAAATATCCTCGATACTTGGTGCAAAAACAGAGATAATAGTGCCTCCCTCTGTACTGAGGGCACTCCCGACACAGTTCTTTTGAAAAAGGACATATCATTTTTGTTTTCGCCATACGCTACCTCGTCGAGGAGTAATTTTTTGTTGTGCAAAAAAGACACGTAAGATCTAAAAGTACTAAAATGAGCCAAAAAGTCAAGTCTTGATCTTTATCACCCCTTTAATGTGCTTAATGTAATTAGTGGAAGCTAAGCCCTTAGATAGAGTGCTTTATCTGGTAGGGAGGTGGTAAAGATGTGTTTGTTGCATTTTTAGCTTTTTTGATGTCTTTTTATTAGGATTGTGCCAGGGAATAGAAAAAGATAACGAATTGTCTTTTGGGCCTTGGCCTTGACATATCTTCCTATCTGTAATAAGTTATTTTTTATGGGAGTTACTTAGCTTACATACACAACAGTTGCTTGTCGTAATTACGTGTTTCGTCTCCGGTGACCACCACGTTTAGATGTCCCTGAGGTGGGCACCGTGAATGTCTTTTCCAAAAGTCAACTTCTCTTTTTTTTAGAAGTTGGCTATTCCGTTTTAAACTCTGTAAATACTAAATACTAATTCGCGGCGGGCACGGTCTAGACCGAAGCACACAGCTTTTTGTGTGCGCAGTTTAGGGAAAAGGTCTTTTCAATTATGGAACGGTGATGTGTGAGAACAACTGTATACTTGTTCAGGGGTATAGTTAACTTAATTCACCTAGCAAGGTTTTGAGCGATGATGTCGGTGGATCTGAATCCAGTTATTAAGGAGCGAGAACTGGCGAGGTTCTTAGGAGCCCGGGACGATTTCAACTTCTCTTCTTCTACAACTTCAAAGATAGAGAGATGGAGTAATGTACTCAAGACCTTCATCAACCCCTGGGTGCGCTATCGTATGATAAGAATTGAATCTGTGGATCGGAACTCCGTTTGTCTCGAAGGTAAGTTGAATCTAAAGAGCTGCAATTTATCTAAGACCCTTAGGATATGTGAAGAAACCGTTTGTTTCGCTGCGACGATCGGGGATCGTATCGAAAAAGTGATTAAGCGGTGTATGAGCAAAAATCGTTATTCTGATGCTTATATTCTGGATGCCATGGGATCCGTGGCCATTGAAAACGTAGTCGAGCAATTTCACCAGCGTATGGCGTTGCACTATAACAAATTAGGAAAGGCCGTCACCCTTCGGTTTAGTCCCGGGTATTGCGATTGGCCAGTAACGGATCAAAAGAAGATTTTCAGTTTGTTTGATTCTGATCAAATTGGTATTGAACTTTTAGATTCCTGTTTCATCGTGCCTCGAAAATCGATCTTGGGCATCTTTGGGGTATACGCTTCAAATAATGGGATTTCAAATTTTTCGTATAACCCCTGTAGTGAGTGTCCGAAGTTGGATTGCAAGACTAGAAGAGTATAGGGGTAGTCTGAGAGGCACTGCAGCATATTGAAGAGTGGGAAACTGAGGGAGGATTCAACGTGAGTGTACGAAAGGGGTTGCCCGGAGGTCACTATAAGCCGCTGAGCGATGAAGATATCCAGAAAATACATGAAACTACCCTCAGGGTGTTTTCCGAGGTTGGTATAGAGGTGAATTACCCTGCTGCATTGGACTTATTCCGAAAAGCTGGGGCACAGGTAGATGATTCTACGAGAGTGGTTAAGGTATCTCATGATCTAATCTATGAACTGATCGACAAAGCACCATCGGTGGTTACCCTGTGCGGCAGAGCAGAAAATGGTGAACTTGACTGTGAGATAGGAGGGAACAGAGTTTATTTAGGCACCGGGGGCACGGCATTGAACGTGCAAGATCCGGAGAGTACTGAATCCCGTCCCTCAACACTCAAAGATATCATGAACATGGCACGTCTGGTTGATGCTCTCGATAATATCCACTTTTACATGCTCAATATCTATCCTAATTACTTCCCCATCGAGGACGTGGACGTCAATCGCTTCGGGGTAGCCTTGAATCACACACGCAAACACATAATGGGCGGTGTTTATACAGTAAACGGTGTACGCAATGTCATTACAATGGCCGAGCTCATTGCGGGTTCACCCCAGAAGTTGCGAGAACGACCCTTCATCTCCATGGTGACGTGCGTCATCAGCCCTTTTAAATTGGACGAGAGCTACGGACAACTCGCCATGGAGGTTGCACGCAATAACATCCCTTTGGTTGTACCAGCGGAACCGCTGTGCGGTACAACCGCTCCTATTACCTTGGCAGGAAATCTGGTTGTCCAGAATGTGGATACACTGAGCGGTGTGATGTTGGCGCAGCTCACCAACCCCGGTACTCCGACCCTCTACGGTTGCATTTCCTCCGTGGCAGATCTGCGGGACTTGAAATATCTTGCCGGACCGGTAGAGATGGGGTTGATGAACTCTGCTGCGGCACAACTGGCCCAGTTCTATAAACTCCCCATCTATACCACTGCCGGTATGAGCGATGCAAAGATAAATGATGCCCAGGCAGGATACGAGTCGGCCATAACCAATCTGATGGTTGCTCTGGCAGGTGGTAATTTGATCCATGATGCTGCAGGATTTCTCGAGTTCTGCATGACCGCATCCTTTGATAAGCTCGTTATCGACAATGAAATTATCGGGATGGTCATGAGAGCAGTTGAAGGAATTAAAGTGAACGAAGAAACGCTGGCTTTTGATGAAATCAAAAAAGTGGGACCAGGGGGACACTTTATCTCCTCGGTTCACACCCGTCGCTACATGCGCTCAGAGCACTATCAGCCGGAACTGAGCGATCGGGAAAAACGCGATACATGGCTGGCTGCCGGAGGTAAGGATGTGAGGAGAGTGGCCGCAGAGAAAGTGAGGCAGATTTTGGGTGAACCACCACACTCCTATATTCCTGAAGAGGTACGAGAGAGGTTGAAAGAGGACATCCCCGGGCTCAGATCTTTCTCTATGGACTAGACGGAGAGGAAGCATCATAGCATGATCATCGTTGGGGAAAATATCAATGCCAGTATTCCGCGTATCAGTTCCCTCATCCAGCGTAGAGATACCGATGCGCTCCTAGACCTAGCCCAAAAGCAGGCTGATGCTGGTGTCGACTATATTGATGTCAACGTGGGAAATGACATGGGCTCCCGCGAAGGTGAAGTAGCAGCAATGCAGTGGGCTATGGAGAGCATTCAGGGGCAGCTTGATATACCCCTTGTTCTTGACAGCGCAGATCCCGCGGTCTTAGAGGCAGGGTTAAAGGCACGCGATGGAAGGTCCAGCCTTATCAACTCGACCAAGGGTGAGGATGAGAGTTTGCGGCAGATTCTCCCATTGTCAAAGGAATATGGTGTGCCCCTGGTGGCTCTGGCCATGGATGAAAATGGGATTCCCAAGAGTGTGGAGGAGCGCATGCATGTGTGCGGTAAGATATCAGGTGCGTGCGAAAAACATGGTGTGTCTCTTGAAGACGTGTTTTTCGATCCACTGGTTTTACCCATCAGCACTGATACTCACCAGGCAATGGTTGCGCTGAAGACGGTGGAGGAGATTAAAGAGAGGTTCCCCATGGCCAAAACGATCATGGGCCTTTCCAACGTGTCCTTCGGCCTGCCAGGACGGGCCTACTTAAACGCAGCCTTTATGCACATGGCCATCTACGCGGGGTTGGATGCGGCTATTGTGAACCCCCTGCATAAAGAATTGATCTTTGCAGTGAAAACGGCTGACGTCTTGGCAGGGAACGACCGACGCTGCCGCCAGTATATGAGATTCTTTCGAGATAACCCTATCACCGATACAAAGGAGTAGGAGGTGGCAGAAGTATACAGAGAGGGGATTGTCGTTAAACCCTACGAGCGGCTTACCCTGGAGCAGGTGAAGTGGTTAGATGATGCATCCCTTCAGATCTTGAGCGAACCAGGTATCTGGAGCTATAACGAGCGTGCGGCGAGACTTTTCAAGCGCTACGGGGCCACGGTGTGGGAAGAGAAAGAGGGAGTTGCACCTGTTTGGCGGGTGAGTTTGCCAGCCGGTCTGGTCAAAGAAGCGGTAGGGAAGGCCCCTTCTCGGTTTGTTCTCGGAGCGCGGACTCTTGAACACCGTCTACTGCTTGATGCTGAGATTCCTCGGGTCTACTTCGGTTCTGGTTCTGAAGCGAACGTCTGGATCGAGACAGAACTGGAAGAGTTTGTGAGTGTCAGGGACGAAAACGTAGTAGTCAAACAGCCCCGATTTAAAGAACTACGGGGGGATTCCTCTTTGCTGAGTCGTGCCGCAAAGCTCTGTGACAAGTTGGAACACCTCGACTTTTTTATTCGTCCCCTCAATATCCAAGATTCGGATGTTACTGATGACAACCATGATATCAATAAATTCTTTGCCAGTTTGAACAATACAACCAAGCACGTACAAGCCGGTTTGACCAAGTTGGAGCGGTTACGAGATGTTGTCCGGATGGCGGAGATTATAGCAGGGGGGCCTGATGCAGTCAGGGCAAATCCAATTATATCGTTTATCGCATGTATATTTAAAAGCCCGCTGCAGCTTCTCGATAACACGACAGAGAAGCTCTTTGCCATTGTTGAAGCCGGACTGCCCGTAGTTATTTCTTCTTCGCCTCAAGGGGGTTCTACAGCCCCCATTCAGGAAGCGGGTATGGTTGCTCAGATCAACGCGGAGATCCTGGCAGGGATTGCCTTAACCCAACTCATTTCCGAAGGGACTCCGGTGTTATACGGAAGTGTGCCTGTGCGTTCTCGCATGGATGACCTTCACGATCTCTATGGCTGTCCGGAATTTAACCACTACAACATAGACTGTGTACAGATGGCACGGTACTACAAGATTCCGTGCTACTCTACCGCCGGGGTGGGAGACGCTAAGGTGCCCGGTATTCAGGCTACTTTTGAAAAACTCTTTACCCATCTCTTTATCGCAATGAGTGGGGCGCAATATATACACTATGCGTTTGGGCTTCTTGACCGCACCAATTCATTTTGTCCGCTTCAGGCCGTACTTGATAACGAACAGATCGGAAAGGTCAAGGACTGTCTCAGAGAACCGAGAGTGAGTTCTGGTGACATAGCTGATGCGATAGAGATGGTGAATACGGTCATAAAATCAAACTATCGGCTATACGCGCGATTTGTCCGCAAGGCTATACAGAAGGGGAACGTGTCCAGCCCGTATCGCTTTGAATCAAAAGGGCTTGAAGATAAGGTCATAGAAAAGGCTTATGAACATATGATCAGGTTAGAATCAGAGGCCAACTCACACCTTAACTCAACCATCCAGGAGCAAATTTATAAAGAGGTGCCGGGTCTTCTGCCGAGACTCAAAGAGGCATAATAACTTTTACATACCAAATGAACAAAGAGAGGAAGAAGTAGGGAGATATGATGACGGACGAACAAAAACTACTCAAGAAGATTGCATTCAATGTGATTCAGGGTCGGGTTAATGCCGAAGATGAAGGTTTCGATGATGGATTAGAGGGACAGCCTGCGGTTACTGAATTGGTGAACGAAGCCATTGAACTCGGGATAGATCCCAAGATGATAGTGGTAGAGGGATTGACTAAATCCATGGAAGAGGTGGGGAAGAAATTTGAAAATCAGGAGTACCTTATCCCTGACATGCTTGCATCAGCCGAGTGTGTCGGGGCTGCAATGGATATCCTGAGTCCTCACCTTGTAAAATCCGGAGTAGAAAGTAAAGGAAAGTTTGTCATCGCCACGGTAGCGGGTGATCTGCATGACATTGGTAAAAATATCGTAGCCATTATGTTGAAAGGTCAGGGCTATGAGGTTGTCGATTTAGGTACTGATGTGCCTTCAGAACGTATTGTAGACGAGGTGAGGAAAAATGGCGCAACTTTCTTGGGTCTCTCGGCCCTTTTGACTACAACTATGCGAGAAATGGGAAACGTGATCAACAGGGCAGAAGAGGAAGGTTTGCGGGATTCTTTGAAAATCTTTATTGGCGGGGCTTCCACATCACAGGAATATGCCGAAAAGATTGGAGCAGATGCGTATTGTAAGGATGTGTTTCAGCTAATCGATATTTTGAGTTCCAAGGCTCAATAAACGAACAGGGCAGATTTAACTGGGTCCACATGGCTGAAGAAAAGGCGTATTCTCAAGCAGCGAATACCGGCAAATATGATAAAGATTCCAGGCTGCTGGGTAAGTATGACAATGTGAGGCGGTTTTGGGAAGATCAGGTCACAGCGCTCTTTTTACGTCCAGCGTTGAACGAACTGGTAGAACGAAAAAGGATTCATCTGGAGCGGATCCGAATCCTTGATTTGGGCTGCGGGAGTGGGGATGGCTACGACCTCGTAATGGGCGTCACTACGAAGGATCCAGGTATTTATGAGAATATTACGTCTGCTATCACTCCCGATATGCTCAAAGAGTACGTTGGCGTGGACATCAACAAAGACCTCCTCACCCAGGCAAAAGAGCATTATGGAAATAATCCTAAAGTGCGCTTTATCTGTGGGGATCTTTCCAACGGGCTTCCCGATCCCGTTGTGGAAGAGGCCCCATTTGATATATATTTTACATCCTATGGCACACTTTCACATCTTCGCGACCACGAGAACGTAAAGCTCATCGTCGACATCTGCAGGCACGCCCCAAGCAATGCTATTCTTGTTGGTGACTGGCTGGGGCGGTATTCCTATGAGTGGCAGACCCTCTGGCACCATCCGGTAGACCAGGAATACTTTATGGACTACCGAATCTCGTATATTTATCCAGATAATGACCATGACACCGCCGACGTGACCACCTTTCCCCTCCGGCTCATTACAAAAGATGAAGTAATGAAAATTATCGATCAGGTTGCCAACGAGTCAGGGGTACAGATTAAACCCCTGAGATTCTTTGATCGTTCGATTTATATTGGCCGGCATATGGATACGGGTGACTACAATGAGCACGCACCAAAGTCTCGAAGGCTCGTAAACTCACTCTTCGAGGACTATTCACGGACTGATTTGGAAAGTCTGTTGGTGGACTATGTGCCGAGGCAGGGGTTTTCTCGCCTCAACGCTTTTTTTGAGATGTTCTTTTTGTCCTGTAATGCATTGATCGAATATACTATGAAGCTTCTCAGCAACTACGACTATGAAAAGGGAGAACTATTCTCTGTCCCTGAGGTACTTTCTTCCTACCCTGAACCTCTCAAAGAAGCAATGTTCACCATACAGAGGCTGATCGAAGGTGTGGGATGGCTCAAGTATGGTGATGTCCGAGCCAATGTGATCGAACCCCAGCTCGGTTACATGTTACGTAAACTGGAGATTGATCTGCAACCGGGAATCGGGGTGGGGCACAGTCTGATAGGGATCTTTGAGATCATTAAAGAGTGAACTCCCAGGGATATCCTCTTTTTGACGCGGATATGCACTACGTGCTGGGTCGATAAGAGCAGAAGCCTTCTAAAGTCATTCAATAGTAAAAAAGGTAACTTTATGGAAAGGAGGTTGAGATAATCGCTCGATTTGATACTATCAGCGAGATGGTAAGCCGTGCCGAAAGGGCATCGGAGATACTGGCCCGTGCTGACACGGGGATCAAGAATCAGGCGCTTCAACGCATGGCAGCGTTGCTAGAAGAACGCTGTGACGAGGTAATACAGGCCAATGAGCGCGACATAAAAGAAGCCCGTGAGGCCGGTATAAAGGGTCCTCTCCTTGATCGGCTTGTGTTCAATAAGTCGAAGGTGCAGAGTCGAATTGCCTCTCTCAAGAAGATAGCGGCCTTGCCAGATCCGGTAGGACAGATCTTTGAGCAGCAACGTATGCCGAATGGCCTTGTGGTGGGCCGGATGCGCGTGTCGTTGGGGGTCATCTTCATGATTTACGAGGCGCGGCCTCATGTTACGGTCAACGCAGGGGCGTTCTCTCTCAAGGCGGGAAACGCAATAATATGTAAAGGAGGAAGCGAGGTAAAGTATTGTAACGCGTTACTTGGCCAGATGTGGACCGAGGCATTGGAGTCAGCAGGACTGCCCACCGATGCGATCCAGGTTGTATCCCTTTCTCACGAAGAGGTTGATGAACTGCTGAAGATGCACGATAGGATCGCTCTGGTTATCCCCCGGGGTGGCAAAGACCTCATACGGGCCGTCAGTGAACGCTCGCGCATCCCTGTGATTAAACACTTTGAGGGTGTCTGCCATGTCTATATCGGTGATCGCGCTGATACGGAGAAGGCATTGAGGATTGTCCTTGATTCAAAACTCCTGATGCCCGCAGTGTGCAACGCAGCCGAGACGGTCCTTATCGATTCATCCATGCGGTTCTGGGTCCCAATGCTTGTTAATGCGCTTATGGACAATGGCATCGAGGTGCGCGGTTGCCCCCTTGTGTGTCAGGATGTTTCCGGAGTTCAACCAGCTGGAGAAGTAGATTGGTATACAGAGTATCTTGATAAAATCTATTCAGTTCGAGTTATCAAAGGGCTGGATGAGGCAGTTGAGCACATAACTCGATACGGTAGTGGCCATACCGATGCCATCGTAACCGAAAACTATTCTCACGCGATGCGGTTTATGCATGAGGTAGATTCGTCGGTAGTGCTCGTTAATGCATCAACGATGTTCTGTGATGGCGAGTCCCTCGGTATGGGTGCAGAGATCGGCATCTCAACCGATAAGTTTCACGCCCGTGGTCCCATGGGTTTGAATGAACTGACAAGCTATAAACATGTGATATGGGGTGAGGGGCACATTATGGGGGAGTCGTAAAAAATGAAAAAGTTTTGTCACAAACTTTAGGAAGAAAGTCGTGTCAGCTCTTTACGACTATTTTATTCGGAATTTCCATAAAGCCATTGAGTCAAGGAAGGATTCAGCACGCCGCATCGGTGCCGAATTAAAGTTCCCCTTAGTCAACCGAGATGGCAGCGCGGTAAACATGGAGACAGTTGATGCGCTCTGGGGCTACTTGGAAGGACGCGGGTGGAAACCACTGGTAGATTCGTTGAGCGGACGGGTTGTGGGAGCGCAGAAGCAGGGTGAACAGAACCATACCGTTGCGTCGTGCGAGACAGGATACTGTAAGACGGAATTTTCGCTTGCCCATGTGGCTAACCTCTTTGAGCTGGAGCAATTGATTCATGGGCTCGTGGAAGAACTTCGCCCCTTCTCAGAGCAAAACCAGGTCTATTTTTTGGGCTACGGTATACAGCCCGTGACACCTCCGAGTGGACGGTTATTAATGCAGAGGGCACGTGCAAGCGTGTGGGACAAGGTCTTTGCCACTAACCGTTATATCACCGAAGATGAAGGCATCGACCTTCATCTTTTCACCATTAATGCTGGCAGCCATGCTCATGTGAGCGTATCCTTGGATGAGGCGATCCCGGCGGTTAATGTGCTCAATGGGTTTTCGGGCGCGCAGATTGCTTTGACGGCACACTCTAATATTTGGCAGGGTCGGATCGATCCTCAATTCAAGTGTGTCGCAGAAAAGTTCTGGGACTGGTGGATGCCAGATTCAAACCGGGTCGGGATTCCCCAACAACCATTTAAAGACCTGCACGACTACGTGGACACGGTGAAAGATTTCCAGCCAGTGTTTGTGAAGCGTGACGGTAAGCCAATCGTATTGACTCACTATTACAAAACATTTGGCGAATACTATTCACAAGAGCGGGCTGTGGGTCGTGACCTCACAGGACGGAAGGTCTTTTTTGCCCCGAAAGATTCTGACTTTGGCCTCCACAACACATGCTACTGGTACAACGCCCGTATTTCACACTACTACACGGTCGAGAACCGGGTGAATGACCAACAACCACCAGAAAATCTGATATGTATCGCAGCCTTGACACTGGGTCTTGTATCCGTCGCCTCAGAAGCCAACGAGGAAATTTCATCCTATGACTGGGGGATGTTACGTGCGATGAGAGAAGCCGCATGTCGTCATGGTTTACACAGTCATGTGGGACCCCTTAACGTCATCGATCTGGTGAGCAAAATGCTGGACCTGGCTCAGCGTGGGCTGACCAGGAGAGGTTTGGGAGAAGAACAGTTTCTCACCCCGCTCTATAGGCGACTGGAACGACGAACAAATCCAGCTGATGCGGCGGAACAGATATTTAGGGTAAGTGGTATCGATGGACTTCTTGACGCACGAAAGATGTGAGGTGTGATCACACTTGCTCACCAAACGCGCACGAGCGAACAATGAACCTCGATTTGCCCAAAGGACTGACACAGTCAGAATACGCCTTTCCCACCTTCTTTATCAAAATTGACGGACTCAACATCAGCAATCCGAACACCCAGCGAGACATCAATGATGTTCTCTTCCATGCCTTATGCCGGTGTCATGATGGTGAAATCAGCGGACAGGCGGTAATCAAAGTTCATATCGGTGAGCCGCGTGTGCTTACCCGAATGAAACCAGAGTATACCACAAGCAGCGTTCGGTTTCTTCGACACAGGGGAGTTTCAAGGATTGTCGCAGGAGATACCACTGTCGCCTATTCAGGCCCTCGAGGTCATAAGGAGAATCCACCCGGTGATGCAGCGACGTATGTCGCGCTGGCACGACAGCACGGCTGGTCACCAGAAGGGCCGGCAGGCGTGCCCTTTGTGGTGCTCGATCGGCCATGTACGGCTGTTCCAACGATGTTTGAATTTAGCGCTGAAGAAAAACCGGTTGAGATTCAGGGCATTCATCGTTTCAATGATTTTTTCCTCGCAGGAGGATTTGCAGCTGCTGACTTTGTCATGAACCATGCTCATTTGACCCTCCACGGGTTAGCCGGGGTGGCTGGTTGTGTCAAGAGTCTCGCCATGGGTTGTTCCGCCCTTACGGGCAAGCTTCGTATGCACCAGTCGCTTCAGCCCCGGTTTAACCCAGATGAATGTACGCAGTGCGGTGACTGTGAGGAGAATTGCCCGGAGGGTGCCATTGAGCTTAACGATGAAGACCCCTGCCCTCACGTTGATCCTGAGCTGTGCATCGGGTGCGGTGAGTGTGAGGCAGTATGTGTTAGCGGTGCTATTACACTGCAGGGTGAAGACATTACTGACTGGGAACGTGGGGAAGGCACACTGCCTACGCGCATGGCTGACTATGTGATTGGCCTCATGGATGGCAGGTGGGAGAACGTCATCAATGTACTCCATCTGTATACCGTTACCGAACGATGTGACTGTGTGAACAGGCGGCAAGAACCGATGCTGCAAAGAAATCTTGGGTTTCTAGTAGGCAAGAACCCCTTTGCTATCGATCAATTCGCAAGTCGAATGTTAGCAGCCGCCCTCAAGGAGGAAGGGCGAACAATTGAGGAATCGTTGCTGAAGACGGCGGAGGACAGTGCGGCCTATGTTCGAGAGACGTACGGAATCCTCTCTGAAACCCCGCTGGAGTCCATATCACCCGTATAAGGAAAATGTGTTCCTCGGAAGCTGCCCCATCGAATCTATTCGTTATAATCTCTGAGTTATGACAAAGCCGTTTGTTGAAAGAGCCCTCCCTGATCCATCCTCATTTCTATCTTTTGACTAAGCCGTGGGCTATGAGGTACTCACGAGCTACCTCTTGGGGCTCTTTCTTTTCGATGTCCACTTTTGCGTTGAGTTCCTGCCAGACCTTCTGGCATTCGGCCACTCGTTTAGGGGTGGTGGAGTTTCCACTGCCTGGGAACGTAGCCACAAGCCTGTTGATGATATCCGCAATCTTAGGGTATTGATCTAGGACTGCCGTGGCTACATACGGGGTCAAATCATACGGAGGGAAAAAAGACTTGTTGTCCACAAAGACAAACCACCTATATTTTGCAATGGAGGCATCGGTGCCGAAGACCATGGCTACATCGGTTTTATGTTGTTTCAAACTGATGAGCGAGGCCCCAGGAGTTCCGGTCTTGAGGGCGGCCTTGGCAACCTTGAAATCGTAGAACTCCTCGAGGGAGCGGAGGCCATCTGGACGGGTCGAGAATTCAAAATCAACAAAGGTATCAATCCTTCCCTTCTTCTCTCGATACAGTCTTGCTAAATCAGAGAGCGTTTTTAGATCGTGTTTGGTGGCGAATTCATACCAGGATGCTAGGGCATAGGTGTTATTATTCCAGATAGGATCAAGCCAGATGAAGTTATTGCCCTTATCCTCCTTTTTTACAAGCTCGTATAGCATGTCGTTATCCGTTCCGGGTTTATATTCGCGCTTAAGGTGGATCATCCAGGCCGTTCCAGTATACTCGGCACAGATATCGATATCCCCCGATTCCATTCCTGCCCTTAGGGCCATGGAAGTGAGATCTGCTTTCAGGTCAACCGTGAAGCCGCGGGTCTCCAGTAACTGCTTTATCATGTGGCCGATGATATATTGCTCGGTGAAGTTTTTGCACCCGACGGTGACCTTCTTTCTATCTCCCTTCGCATCTACTGAACCCATCGTTGTGAGCGCAAGTGTCAAAGACACAACGGTGGTAATAATCATGAGCCTACGCATCATCTCACCTCCATCGCAGTATCCATTTCCTGTTTAATGGTTTTTGAATGCAAGACATTACCTGTATACTCCTACTCTGAGACCTCGTGGGGTCATCCACCGCTCCACCCGTTCTAAAAGAAACCCCATCGTGATGGCCATGGCTGCCGTCGGAGCTGCTCCTTGGAGGATGATGAGGACCTCTCGGGCGAATACCCCTGTCAACGTGATCTTGCCCAGACCCGCCCCACCGACAAGCACTGCAAGCTCTGCCGTCCCTACCGTGATAACGGTGGATATTCTGATCCCGGCCATTATGATGGGTCTTGCCAAGGGAAGCTCTATCTTCCGAGCGATCTGTGTCCTGGTCATCCCCATCCCCTTGGCGGCATCCACGATTGCAGGATCAATACTTTTTACACTGGTGTAGGAATTGCGCAGGATGGGAAGTAGCCCATAGAGGACCAACGCGACAATGGCCGACCGAAGACCAAACCCCAGAAGTGGTGCCATAATGGCGATGACGGCCAGGCTCGGTATAGTCTGCCCCACACTTCCAGCACCGATAACAGGAACTGCGAGCTTTTCAAGACCCGGCCTGGTGACCAGAATCCCTAAAGGCACACCGATAGCCGTGGCGATAATAATAGCTATAGAGACCATCTTGAAGTGGGCCCAGGCATTATAAAGGAGGTCCCCATGGGCGAAGGTGCGATAGATCCCTATCTTACCGAGGCTCGTAACCCAAATGGTCACGCCGATCAAAAGCATTAAGAGGGTAATGAGAACGACTTGATGTCTCATTAGGTTTCTTCCTCTTGAACCACGTGCCTTAGCGCTTCCTGGATGGCTTCAAAGCTCAGTATCCCCTCCAGTTTGTTATCTTTATCGACGATAGCCAGGACATTGAGCCCGCTGGTCAGCATGAGGGAGAGGGCTTCGTTAAGGACCGCATTGCGTGTGGCGGTGGTGGTTGAGGAGCCCATGATATCTCGAACCCTTTTATTCGTCTCCAGATTCGCCGCACCAACCCATCCCATAAATCTTCCCTCATCATCAACAACCGCCAGCAGATTGGCTTCCGCTCGATCCATCCGTTCTCGAACCACTTCCGCCTTCTCGTCCGGTTTTGCGGTGGGAGGAGATTTTAACATGACCTCCTTTGCCCTGATGAGCTGCAGTCCTTTAAGGGCCCGATCGGCACCAACGAAACCCGCCACGAACTCATCCTTTGGCCTATAGAGGAGCTCGGCAGGGGAAGCGTACTGCACTAATTGGCCCTCCTTCATCAAGGCTATCTGATCCCCAATCTTGATCGCCTCATAGATATCATGGGTCACAAATATAATAGTCTTCTGTATCTCCTGCTGTATCTTCAAGAACTCCTCCTGCAGCTCCACTCGGGTTATCGGATCGAGGGCCCCAAACGGTTCATCCATTAATAATATGGGGGGATTTCCCCCCAATGATCGGGCCACACCCACGCGCTGGCGCTGGCCACCGGAAAGCTCACGGGGATATTTGTCTATAAACTCATCAGGGTCCATTCTCAACAGCTCCAGTAGCTCCTTTGCCCGCTTTCTCTGCTGGGTCTTCGGCCAGCCCTTGAGCGCAGGAACCGTTTCTATATTCTCACCGACTGTCATGTGAGGGAAGAGCCCGATGTCTTGAATGGCATAACCTATGTTTCTTCGCAGCTCATTCCCATCAATGTCTGTATTTTTCACCCCATCAATATATATCTTTCCACTGGTAACGGGGATCAGCCGGTTGATCATCTTCATCGTGGTGGTCTTTCCACATCCTGAAGGACCTAACAGCACACACAGCTCGCCCTTCTTGACCTCGAAGCTCATATCCTTTACCGCCACAGTTCCGTCAGGATAGATCTTTGTTACCCGCTCCAGCCTGATCATCTTATCATCATCCTTTCAGGCCCTTGGGGGTAATCCATCGTTCCAAAAGGGCCATGAGACCGTCGACCAGCAGGGCCAGAAGGGAGACCGATACCCCCCCTACAGTTATCAGATCTATCCGAGCGTTTCGTAATCCCCGGAATATGGGCACGCCGAGTCCTCCCGCACCGATCAAAGCCGCAATGGCGGCAATGCCGATAATCAGCACCATGGCATTGCGCAATCCAGCCATTATCACCGGGAGCGAGAGCGGGAGTTTGACCTTGAAGAGTAGTTGCCTTTCACTCATTCCCATCCCCCTGCCCGCCTCGATCATCGCTGGGTCAACCTCGCGGATCGCTGTATAGGTATTACGCAGGATAGGCAACTGGGCATAGAAGATCAGGGTTAAGACAGCCGGGAGGAAACCGATGGCACTCAATCCGATGCTACTCAGAAGGAGCATAAGCAGCCCGAAGAGGGCTAAACTGGGGACCGTCATCATTATTTCAGCAATATAGAGCACGATATCCGCCAGTTGTTTCCTCTCTTTTCCTGTTATATAGATCCCTAACGTTACACCGAGAACAACGCCTGCTCCAATGGCAACAAGACTGATACACAGGTGATCGACGACCCACTTTGCCAGCAGTTCAGGGTGTCGGACGACAAATTGATACGCCTCTATCACTTATCTCTATCCTAGGGGGGTAGAATAAAACTTTCCTATTTTGTCAAGACAGTATAGCGGAGGGAAAGGTACGTGTAAAGCGAGGTGCTCCCTCCTTTTTCAGATCAATTGCTCATCCTAAAAGTCAGGCAGGTCTTTCTCATCTGAGTGAGGCTCACCTGAAAGAAGCAACATCAACTATAGTTTCTAGCCTGGGGTTAGACTACCAAATGGACACTACTAGGGCACCAGAAAAGGGAAAGGAGTTAGCAGATTAGCTAACCCCTTAAAATCATGTGGTGGTCCCAACGGGGGTCGAACCCGTGTTTTCGGCGTGAGAGGCCGATGTCCTAGGCCGCTAGACGATGGGACCGCATTTCAATAAGTTAACCTTTGGAAAATGGTGACATAGGATATCAAATTTTAGTTTATCAGACAAGAGAGGAAATATCCAGGATTTTTTGTAGGCATTTTTTCCAGTTTTTCCTGATCATTGTTTACCAACACCGATCCACGACACCTCCTCCACCTGATGGACATCTGTCTGCCCTCGTGGTATCCTTATTTTAAAGGGCGACCTTGATTGAAAGATAGCTCAAGGAAACTAACCATGAGTACAGAGAGTGAAAAACTGCAAAAGAAGCCTTCAACTGATTTTATCCGCAGCATTATCACAGAAGATTTGAAGGCAAACAAGAATGAAGGTCGAGTCGCGACCCGTTTTCCACCAGAACCGAACGGATATCTACATATTGGACATGCCAAGTCCATCTGTCTGAATTTTGGCATCGCCGCCGAATACGGAGGCACTTGCAATTTGCGATTCGATGATACCGATCCAAGCGGCGAGGACGTTGAATATGTGGAATCGATCAAATCAGATGTTCGATGGCTTGGATTTGATTGGGATGATCGGCTGTTCTACGCATCTGACTACTTTGATCAACTCTACCAGTATGCCGTGCAGCTTATCAAAGATGGCAAGGCCTATGTATGCAGTTTGAGTGCCGAGGAGATCAGAGAGTACCGTGGCACCTTAACTAAGCCGGGTAAGGACAGCCCGTATCGCACACGTTCAGTCCAAGAGAACTTGGACTTGTTCGAGCGCATGCGGGCAGGAGAATTCGAGGAGGGTACCCACGTCCTTCGTGCAAAAATTGATATGGCTTCTCCAAATGTGAATATGCGAGATCCGACCCTTTACCGCATCAAGAAGGTTGTGCACTACAGAACGGGCAGTAAATGGTGCATTTATCCGATGTACGACTTTGCCCATTGCCTCTCGGATTCCATTGAAGGGATTACCCATTCGATTTGTACGCTGGAATTTGAAAATAACCGTCCTTTATACGACTGGATCCTCGACGAATTGAACGTTGATTGCCATCCGCAGCAAATCGAGTTCGCTCGCCTCAACCTCAGCTACACCGTTATGAGCAAGCGGATGCTTGCGGAATTGGTGGAGCAAGGGCATGTCACCGGATGGGATGATCCTCGGATGCCCACGCTGGCAGGTATGCGCAGACGCGGCTATACTCCAGAAGCAATCCGAAACTTCTGTGAGCGCATCGGCGTGGCCAGGAGGGATAGCATGGTCGATATGGCACTGCTCGAGCACAGCATCCGTGAAGATTTGAATCAACGGGCCCCGCGTGTTATGGTTGTGTTGCGTCCACTCCGGGTGGTCATTGACAACTATCCGGAAGACCGGGTGGAAGAGTTAGATGCCGTGAATAATCCGGAGGATCCTGGTATGGGGTCACGCAAAGTACCTTTTTCGCGTGTGCTCTACATTGAACAAGAGGATTTCCTTGAGGATCCGCCAAAAAAGTTCTTCCGCCTGGCCCCTGGTCGTGAAGTGAGACTGCGATACGCCTATTATATCAGGTGCGTGCGGGTCGTTAAGGATGAAAAAACAGGCGACGTTGTCGAGGTACACTGTACCTATGATCCAGAAACCAGAGGTGGTTGGGCCCCAGACGGGCGCAAGGTCAAGGGGACACTACACTGGGTTTCAGCCGCGCACTCGATCAAAGCCGAAGTCCGCCTGTATGATCATCTCTTTATAAAAGCAAACCCTGCCGGCGAAAAGGCTGATTTCAAAACCTATTTGAATCCGAACTCTTTGGAAACACTTACGTCTTGCCGTGTTGAGCCGAGCCTGGCTGAAGCAACCCCTGGCAGTAGATACCAGTTTGAAAGGCTTGGTTATTTCTGCGTTGATCCCGTTGATTCTTCCGATAAGAAACTCGTGTTCAATCGGACCGTAACGTTACGGGACACATGGGCCAAGATCGCAGAGAAGGATGGTAAATAGAATCGTACAGTTTGGCGCTCCAGCCACCCCCCACCCCACAGTCGGGGTAGGAAAGAGGA
>JAFDIC010000013.1:0-2224 GCA_019308525.1 Deltaproteobacteria bacterium | reverse complement strand
GATCGACTTGAATTCTAATGAATTAATAATTATATTTTATAACAAAAAATTGGAGATTAAAATTGGCCCGCAAAAAGCGCACAGATGATGAATTAAGAGCCGCATCAGATCACCTATGGTATGAAATTTGGATGTTAAATTCATGTACCCAGTTATTAGCTTCTGGCATTAATGACAGAGTAATTAAGAATGCACTTATAGAATCATTTGCCATTCATGCTCGGCAGCTTCTACATTTCTTATACCCAGATAGATATAAAGTTAAAGAGGATGATCTAGTCGCATATGACTTTTTCCCAACAGAAGATGAATGGAAAAACAATAGAATAGATATTTGGAAGAACTTGCCGTCTGATCTTACGAAAAGAGTAGGAAAAGAGATCGCCCATATTACCTATTTTCGCCAGTCAGTTACAGATAAAACCTGGCAAATTAATGAAATTAATGCGGAGTTTATAAGTGCCTGTAAGAGATTTTATGAATTAGTAACAAGAAATTTATTGGGTTCACGCTGGCAAAGAATGCCATGGAATACTAAATCCGTATAAATCATTAGCTTTTAGTTTCAGATTAAGCGAGCTTAAATGGCCCGTCTCTAACGTATAGACTTATAAAACAAGGCTTCACGAAATTCTAACTCATTGATATTATTAGAATAATTTAATGTCCAATGTGCCCATTTCCTAACCCTACAAAAATCCTTTTATTTCATAGACTTACAGATCGTCCATTAGCGATTTGTGGTCATTTTAAGCTGTTTTTGAGCCCTCAAAAAGGGTCAGTTAGGAAGAAGATATTTCGTGAAGCCTTCATTTTAGCAAAAGCTAACCTCTCTTATTCTCAAATAAATCTCTTCCTAACCCTCTCCATCTGGTATCCTCTATTTCGTGAATTTTTTACACCCTTCACGAAAATGGAGGACATCATGAAACAATTCGATCTTCTTCCTGCGGAAACTCTTCCCTCAAGGGTCCAATATGATCTTCTCTTCGAACATCTCCCATCACTTTCTCTCAAGGGGAATAAACGAGGCCGACCACCCTTTCCCCAAGATGCCTTGCTTAAAGCCTTCATCTATAAGGCCCTACGCCGACTGAAAACCCTCACGGATCTGGCCTTTGAATTACAAAACAATCCCATGATCTGCCAGGCAGTGGGGCTCAACCTCTATGAAACCCCACCATCCATCGAAAGGTTCTCTTGTTTTCTCCGGGAAACCCCTCATCCCGTTTTGCAAACCGTCCGGATCCAATTGGTCCAAACACTGCTGAAAGAAAAGGTCATCTCCGGAAAGCACCTCGTTATGGACTCCTGCGCTCTCTTAGCCAAGGTGCGGGAGAACAACCTCAAAAGCTCTGTCTCCAAGCGCTTCGATAAAACTAAAAGGCCAAAAGGAGACCCCGATACTCGATTGGGCATCTTGATCCATTTCCCTCACCCCTTCAAGAAAGAGGTCCGGTACTTCTGGGGCTACAGAAATCATATCGTCGCCGATGCTGAAGAGGAGCTCCCCCTTTGGGAAGTAACCCACCCTGCCAACATCAGCGAAATCCATCAAGCCATCCCCATGCTCCAGAAAACAAAAGAGAGCTTCTCCCTGATGATCGACACCGTAAGCGGAGATGCTATTTATGACACAGAAAATATCCTCCGCTTCATCATCGACGATCTCAAAGCTCAACCAATCATCCCTCAAAATCCCAGAAACAATCAAACCACCTCCTATATCCTCAAAGGAAATGACGTTTATTGCCAAGCCGATCTCCCTATGTACCGCAAAGGAAAAATGACAGTCAAAAAGACACAAGTAACTTACCTCCAGTATTCCTGTCCCATTCACTTCGGAAGAGAAAGGCAACGTCATCTCATCTGTCCTGCCGCTCACCCCAAGTTTATCACCCAGAAAGGATGCAATGTCTTGATTCGTCTAACCCCCAGCATCCGTCAACATATCAATTATGGAAGCGAAACCTTCAAAGAACTCTATAAAAAACGGACTTCGGTCGAGAGAGTCTTTTCTCGACTACTCTCCGTTGCCATGCAAGACTCTCCGGTGATAGGAATTAATGCCACCAGAAATTATTGCACCATCGCACATATCACAGTGCTGTTAGTAGCATTGGCAGCAAAACGCTCAGGACACCAAGATAAAATTCGTTTTATTAGATCATTCGTTCCCAATTTTTTGTCCAAAAGTGGAAAACGAATTTCGTGAAGCCCTAGA
>JAFDIC010000269.1 GCA_019308525.1 Deltaproteobacteria bacterium | reverse complement strand
GTAAGGCTCTTGCCCTCACTTCCTGTGGCCTGCGATCATAGTTTCCTCCATGACCTGGAGCCGGTTTTCGACTTCCCTGGCCCCGCATTGAAGCGCATCCGCGGTTGCGGCCGCATATTCGGGCCAGCTCTTCACCGTTCCCCTGAGCACGGCAATCCCATCGATAACAGTGACCTCTATGTCTTTGCTCTCAATAAAGGGGTCGTCCTTGATCTCCTGCGCTATCTTTCTTGCAAGGTCCCTGTCCTCTGGTGCCGGCGTCTTACCATGCTCAAGGCTCTCAAGAGAAGATAGGTCATCCTGTGAAACTGCGCTGGATCTCGGCTCCGGAAGGGAGATCACTGTCTCTCTGGCGCCCGTGGCTCCGGCGCTCACAGGAAGGAGCAGCACAAGGCAGAGGGCGAGAGACACAACAAGGAGGAGCCCTCCAGGGGCGATGGGCAGCCTGGTTCCTTTCCTGAAGCTGCTTCCATGAATATCCTTCTGGCCCATGCCTGTCACCACCTCCTCGTCCTGGTATCGTGACCGCTCAATCAATCCTAGAACCGTTGGGAAACAAGCCACTGTATGCCTTTCAGGGTAATCGGTAATCACAATTTGCCCAAAGTCAAGGTCGGGTCCTTGCCCGTTAATCGGCACTCAATTTTGCCGGGCGGGTCTTGACAAACAAAAATCAGGATTTATTGATTTTGACGAAAATACCTATGCGAAGCGGGATCAGAGATCCCGGAATTCGGCCAATCTCATCTGACCGAGGAAAGGAGGGAGGAAAGATGTTATTGAGAAGACTGACAGGTTTGCCAAGCTTGGACTTGACGAGTCCTTTTGCCGAGATCGAGCGTATGCGACAGGAGATGGAGAGGCTTTTTGAAAACCTGGCGGGCGGTCTGCTCAGGGAGACAATCGCCGGTGTGTTTCCCCTGACGAACGTGACGGAGGACAAGGACAACTTCTATGTGAGAGCCGAACTGCCGGGGATCAGGAAAGAGGAACTGGAGATCTCCGTCACCAATGACACCCTTTCCATCTCGGGTGAAAGGAAGATACCCGAAGAGGGCGAAAATGTGTGTTACCACAGGAAAGAGAGGGAGGAGGGCAGGTTCAGCCGTGTCATAACCCTTCCCTCGCCCATAGATACCGAAAAGGTGGAGGCGAGCTGCGAGAATGGGGTTCTAACCATTGTCTTACCCAAGGTAGAAGAGGCCAAGCCAAGGCAAATCAAAGTGAAGGCCTAGGAGGAATCTCCCAAGCGTGAGACCTGCAACGAAAGGAGGGATGTGTGATGGTAGATACCGAAAGCAAGGCTCTTCAAGCCAAAGAGAAGAGAGAGGTGGCCACTCCGGCTGAGCAAACCAGGCCGGGCCTGGTTTTCACCCCTGCGGTGGATATCTTTGAGACAGAGAAGGAGATAACCCTGGTCGCCGATATGCCCGGCGTGAAGTCCGATGATCTGAACATCAGCCTGAATGACAATGTCCTGACCCTGGAAGGCGAGGTCGCGGCGCCGGAGGGAGCTGATGAGGTTGATGTGCTCAGGGAATATCGCACGGGAAAATACTACAGGCAATTCACTCTCTCCCAGGTCATTGATCAGTCAAAGATCGAGGCGGAACTGAAGGACGGAGTACTGACGCTGAGGCTACCTAAGGTAGAAGCTGCCGTGCCGAGGAAGATAGCGATCAAGAGTTGAAAAGAATCATTGCAGACTCCCCGTAAGGGCCTTCAGGAGGGCATTTCCAGGGGCAACGGGGAAGAGGAGGAAATCGGTCCGGGGTAGGCCGGCCGGCACGATAGGGCTGGGGCCGCCCCGGGAAAAACACAATGGGCCTGCGAATGGTTGAAGGGAAAACAGCTTCTTCCTGTAGGCTTCATCAGGGTGCTAAAGGAGGTGGATGAAGATGGCCATCAGTGAGAAAGTGAAGGAAAAGTTAGATGATGCGAGCCAGGAGTTGAAAGAGGCAATCGATAACCTGGCGGTTGAGGTGAGCGAACTCTCTGAAAAGGTCAAGGAGAAGCTCAAGGGTACCAGCGAGGATTTCAAGGAGAGCGCAGAGGAACTGAAAAAAGAAGTCAAGGGACTGTCCGAAAAGGTCCGGGAACTCATACCCAGGAGAAGGAGACGGGAGAGGATCCCGGTGAGGGCGGAAGGATATTCTGAGCTTGATCTTGAACCCTGGGACCAGCCCTTCAGGGAGCTGAAAAGGGCCACTGACCGACTCTTTGACGAATTTCTGAGATCCAGGCTATATCTGCCCTGGTGGTTGGGTCAAGGCCGGTCAGGTGCTTACAGAGATCTCTTGAGTTGGCCGCACGTGGATATGATCGAGACCGATGAGGCGATCCAAATCATCGCTGAGTTGCCCGGCGTAGAAAAGGCTGATATCGACGTGAGCGTCACGGATGATCGCGTTACCATCAGAGGAGAAAAGAGGGAGCTGGAACAGGAGAAGGGGAAGGGTTATTACAGGGTGGAACGTCACTACGGTTCTTTTCGGCGAAACTTGTTCTTGCCTTGTGAGGTTGAGCCGGACAGGGCAGAGGCCACGTTCAAGGACGGGATACTGACGATTGTGTTGCCAAAATCCGCCGCAGCAAGAGAAAGAACCAGGAGGATAGCAATCAGCTCCGAGTAGTGCAGCATTGAACGCTTTACAAAAAGCCCGGTCCCAGCGGGTGGGAAGTGTCTTGTTACGAAGCCATCAACGCTTGAGAAAGGCCAAGAGCCTGGATAAAGGGAGGGTGTTAATCACGCTCCCTGGTTGAATCCAGCCCCTGCGTGCAGTAGCAACGCCAAACTTTATCAAGTCGAGCTGGGTGGCCATGTGGGCATCGGTGGAAATGGCAATCATGACGCCTTTGTCCTGGGCTTCCCTACAGTTTATGTCCGACAGGTCAAGCCTCTCGGGGTGGGCGTTCAACTCCAATACCTTTGCGTTTGCCCTGCACGCATCGAAGACCCTGTTCATATCCAGGGGGTAAGCGTCCCTCTTACCAATGAGCCTCCCGGTCGGATGTGCAATGACATGCACAATCGGGTTTTCAATGGCCCTTATGACCCGCCTGGTCATCTCTTTCGCGCTCATATTGAACTTGCTGTGGACCGCTGCCACCACTATGTCAAGATTCCCGAGGATGTCTTCATCCAGGTCCAGTCCGCCGTCTGCCCTTATATCCACCTCTATCCCGGCCAGGAGCTTGAACTTCTTCAGCTTCCTGTTGAGTTTTTCTATCTCCCTCACCTGTTCTGATAGCCTCTCCTCTGTCAGCCCCCTGGCGACGCCAAGACTCTGGGAATGATCGCATATGGCAATGTATTCATATCCACGCTTCACTGCGGCCTCTGCTATCTCTTCTATGGTACTGTTGCCGTCACTCCAATTGCTGTGAACATGAAGGTCGCCTTTGATGTCATCCATTTCAACAAGAGCGGGGAGCCTTCCTTCCTGTGCGGCCTCTATCTCACCCCTGTCTTCCCTCAGCTCCGGAGGGATGTAGGGTAAGTCGACCGCCTCAAAGATTTCCTCCTCCATGCGGCCTGCTATTTTTTTCTCATTCTTGAACACACCGTATTCGTTGATCTTCAGGCCTTTCTTCAGGCCCAGGGAGCGTATTCTTATGTTATGGGCCTTGGAACCGGTAAAATAGTGGCAGGCGGCTCCGTAACTCTCGGGTTGCACTACCCTGAGATCTACCTGGAAACCGTCCCTGGTGAGAATGCTTGATTTAGTCTTTCCCTTTGAAATGACTCTCTTTACCTGGGGCAGAGCCACGAAGGGTTCCATAACCCTTTCAGGATGAGCCGATGAGGCAAGGATATCTACATCCGCTATGGTCTCTCTCATTCTTCTGAGTGATCCCGCAAGGGTCATCCGCTCTATCTCTCTTACCCGTTTCAAGCGTTCAAGGATATCCTGTGCCCTGGGATAGATAAATGCCAGGGGGTGCCTTTCCTTGTATTTCTGGAGTTGCTGAATACCCCGGAGGATGTTCATCTCCACTTTTGCGCCGAGACCCCGCAAGCTCCTCAGTTTTCCCTGCTCCGCCGCTTTTTTCAGGTCCTGAAGGTTGTCGATCCCCAGTTCATCGTAGACCAGCCTGGCGTGCTTGGGCCCCATTCCCGGGATGTCGAGGAACTCGGTAAGGGGTGCATAGTCCGATTTCATGATGTCTTCGTAATACTTGAGCCTGCCGGTCTCCAGGAGTTCTGTGACCTTTTTTGTGATTCCTTCCCCTATGCCGGGGAGTTTCGCTATTTCTTCCTTGTCCCCCAGAGAGGAGAGTTGGTAAGGCAGGCTAGCTATTATTTGGGCTGCTTTGGAGTAAGCCCTTACCTTGAAGGGATTTTCTCCCTTTATGCTCAAGATCTTGGAGATGTGATCCAGTATCTCTGCAATTTCCTGGTTCGTCATGGGGGAAAAGGCTCAATGATAATGATCGAAGGAAAGCAGTGCGCTCTATTTGTCATTAAAATAAATATTCAGGAGGGATTTGCAAGTACAACAAAGAACTTTTACCTTTGAGATTGCCACCTCCTTGGAGCAGCAGTCCCTGGTGGCCAAGCTAGGAGAGGCCCATGGCCTTGAGAAAGGGCTTGGGATCTATGAGGTGGCGTGATAGCCAGCCCCTGTATTTTGCCTTTTCAATACCCATGGCCATGGAGAGGATCTCGGAAAAGTGCATGACAGGCAGTTTCTCCTTCAGAGTGCACCGGGCTTCCAGATTCATATGGCACATGGCACAGGCAGTAACTATACAATGGGCGCCTGCCTTGATCGCCCCCTCCCCTATGGCGTTGACCATGGGGGTGACTACCTCGGGGCGAACCACCGTAAGAAAAGTTCCGCAGCAGCGGGAAGAAAAGGACCACCTCCGGGGTTCAGCGCCGAGTTTTGCCAATATTTCTTCCATGAGCCCGTAATAATTTTTTTCCTTGCGCATTCCAGGTGGCCGGGCGAGCATGCAGCCGTAATACGGCACGAACCTGAGTCCCTCCAGGCGTCTATTTGCATAGTTCGTGAGGTCAATCTGATCCAGGAGCTCGAAAAAATGGATGATTTCGAGGTCAGGGTTGAAGGGTTTTCCCCATGTCTTTCTGTAATGTTCCCGGGCGGTTTCGTCACTCTTGAGGTGGAGGAAAGCTGAGTTGAGACGCACCAGGCAACTGGGGCATGCGACCAACAGGGGCCTGTCAGGGGGCGCCAGGTACAGATTTCGACTGGCCAGGTCTAAGGCAAGGCCTGGATCTATGCTGTGGGCAGAAGAACTGCCACAGCAATTCCAGTCTTCCAGTTCCACCAGGTTATAGCCGAGGCGGTTGAAAAGGTAAATTAATGAGCTGCTATTCTCCTTTGCCGTGGTGGCAAGCGAACAACCGGGGTAGTATGACAGGTCTATCATCTCTCTTTGCCCCATTTTTCTATCCCGTCGTCTCGGGATGAAAGAGCCTCCTGACATGAGGCCCCTCACACTTGCCTTCGGATGCGTTTTGTGATTAGCTATTATGCTGTGGATGTTGCCGATTGGCAGGGGAATTCTAGATAACGATGGACTGGTCAAAGATCCATTACAGCCGGGCACCGGTCTGGGCTTCAGGGCCACTGGGCTTTCTGTCTTTTCTCTACGGCCTGGGAGTCCAAATCAAGACAAAGGCATCCGATGGCAGGACACGGAAATCCCTGCCCGGCTTCGTGGTGAGTATTGGTAACATAACTACGGGTGGTACGGGAAAGACCCCGGCAGTAATTCTTTCAAGGGGATATGGCGGAAATTACAGGGAAAAGGTGCTGGAGGTGCCTGAGGCCTCTGATGGAAGCGCCACCGCCTCCCTGGTCGGTGACGAGCCCTATTTGCTCAAGAGGAACCTTGTAGGCGTTCCCATTATGATTTCGAGGGACAGGTATCTTGCCGGGTCGGCCGCGCATCACAAATACGGCGTCCAGTTCTTCATACTGGACGACGGCTTTCAGCACATAAGGCTAAAGAGGGATCTTGATCTTGTCCTGTTGGATGCGTCAAACCCCTTTGGTAATGGATACCTGCTCCCCCTGGGTCCCTTAAGGGAGCCCGTTGATCACTTGAATCGGGCTGATGCCTTCATATTGACCAGGTGTGGGGAGGTCGAGTCGCCGCGGGCCCTCGGTTTCCTGGGCAAGAAGTTTCCGAAAAAGCCTGTCTTTGAGGCTGATCATCTCCCCGGGCAAGTAGTTTTTCCGCTCACAAGGGAGGCTCATCCGGGGGAGTGGCTGAGGGGCAAGCGGGTCATTGCCTTTGCAGGTATTGCCCGACCCGAATCCTTCAGGAAGACCCTGGAGCAACTTGGGGCAAGGGTCATGCTCTTCAGAGCTTTCAGGGACCACCATTCCTACAGGATCGAAGAGTTGAGCTACTTCCTCGAGGAAAGAGAGAAGCAGAGGGCAGATCTCATCATCACTACCGAAAAAGATTGGGCCCGCATGGGGCATCTGGACACAGGGAGGACTGAATTGGCCTATCTTACGGTGCGGTTCGTCTTGCTGGGGGAGGAGGACCGGTTTTTCGCTATGATAAGAGAGAGGATGGAGCTTTGAGGAGGGCACCATAAGGGAATGGGCACGGGGAAGGGAAAGATGGAATACAGGCTCCTGCGGGGGGCGATTCGATTGATGTCCTGCATACCATTCAATACCGGGCAGTTTCTTGGCAAGATGCTGGGAACGGCGGCCTATTTTCTCCCTATTGAACGCAGGCGCGTGGTACATGAAAATATTGTGACCACGATCGGGAAGGAAATGGGATACGGGGATATCAGGAGGCTTGTCAAAAGGGTCTACCGCCATTACGGCCAGATGTTGTTCGAAGTACCCCACATCGTCAGGTTGTCTCCCAAGAACATCAACAGGTACGTGGTCTTTGAGAATCCCGACGTTCTGGAAAGAGCTGTCGCCCTGGGTAAGGGCGTCTTTTTGCTTACGGCCCACTTCGGGAACTGGGAACTGTTGTCCGCAGCGGTCGCCATTCGGTTTGGGGGGGTACTCGTGGTTGCCAGGTCAATCGACTACAGCCCTGCTGATACGGTGATCAACGAACTCAGGTGCAGGTTTGGGACGGAGATCATTTACAAGCAACGCGCAATGCGCAAGATCCTGGAGGGGATCAAGGCAGGGAAAATGGTAGGGATACTTCTTGACCAGAACGTAGACTGGTATGAAGGAGTCTTCGTGGATTTCCTGGGGAGACCGGCTTGCACAAACAAGGGACTTGCAGCCATAGCCCTTAAGACGGGCAGCCCGGTCCTTCCGTGCTTCTCAATCAGGCAGAGGGACGGGCGCTACAGGGTGGTCTTTGAGAAGGAAATAGAACTCAACGGGACGGGAGACAGGACAAGGGACGTGGAGGAGGGCACCGCCAAGTTGACTGGAGTAATCGAAAGGTATGTGAGGCTGTATCCGGATCACTGGTTCTGGTTTCACAGGAGGTGGAAGACCCTTCCCTATTGCACCCTACCAGGGAGCACAGGAATCGAGTCGCAGGTACCCGGCCGAAGCCATGCCTAGACCCATCGACAGGACGAGCATAAAGAAGATCCTTGTGCGGTCCACCAACTGGGTGGGGGATGTGGTGATGAGCCTCCCTGCCCTGGAGGCAATAGGAAAGAATTTCCCGGATTCCGAAATCATCGTCCTTGCGAGGCCGTGGGTTACTCCCCTGCTGAAGAACCATCCCGCGGTACACGGAGTCATGACGCTTTCAAAACAGGGAAGGCTCCTCTCCGATATGAGGGAGGTGTTCAGGATCTCAACGGAAATAAGGGACCAGGATTTTGATCTAGCCATACTCTTCCAGAACGCTATCCAGGCAGCCATAATTGCTTTCCTCGGTGGCGTAAGAAACCGGGTTGGATATAATACCGATGGAAGGGGCTTCCTGTTGACCCATCCCGTAAGGAGGAAAAGCGAGGTACAGAAACTACACCAGGTTGAATACTACCTTGGGATTCTGAGGGGCATGGGATGGGATGCTGAGACCAGAGACCCGGTAATCTTCCTGGATGAAGAAGATACACAAAGAGCCTGGGCAATACTTTCTTCCGTGGGGGCGGGGAGAGATGAATGTGTGCTCGGCGTTAGCCCCGGGGCGATCTACGGCCCTGCAAAGCGATGGCCTGCGGAAAGGTTTGCAGCGGTCGCAGACAGGGCAGCGGAAAACTGGGGTGCACGTATCCTCATCTTCGGAAGCAAAGGTGAGAAAGATGTATGTTCCCGGGTGAAGGAGCACATGGAGCACGAGGCCATTGACCTTTGCGGCAAGACCACCCTAGGCGAGGCCATAGGGCTGATCAAGGCCTGCGACTTCTTCCTGACCAATGATTCGGGGCTGATGCACGTGGCTGCCGCCCTGGGCGTACCCCTGGTGGCAATATTCGGCTCAACAAACCCGAGAACGACAGGGCCCAGGAGTCAAAGGGCAAAGGTGGTGACCCACAATGCAGACTGTGCGCCCTGCCTGAGAAAGGAATGTCCCAGGGATTTTCATTGCATGCTGGACATTGGACCAGAAGAGGTATGGGAGAATATGGAGACATTGAGACAGAGGCTCTAGCCTCCAGACAGGAGAATCCCGGGTGGATGTTTCAAAGGAGATGAAGGTGAAAAGGAGACCCGCAGTATTCATTGACCGGGACGGGACCATCAACGAACAGATGGGCTACATAAACCACTTGAGCAGATTCAGGATGCTACCCGGCGTCGGTGAAGCAATAAGGTTGTTGAATGAAAGGGACCTGCTGGTTATCGTGATATCCAACCAGTCCGGGGTTGCCAGAGGTTATTTCCCCATGGATCTGGTCCACAGGGTCCATGATCTCATGAAGGAGGCCCTGGAGAAGAGCAGTGCACGCGTAGATGCTGTTTTCTTCTGCCCCCATTATCCTACGGGCAGCGTCCCGGAATACACCATGCAATGCAACTGCCGAAAACCGAAAACAGGACTGGTAGAGGAGGCATGCCGCTCCTTTGACATAGATTTGAAAAACTCTTTCGTGGTCGGTGATCGTTACACGGAGATAGAGCTTTCCAGGCGCTTGAACATAAAGGGGATACTGGTGAGAACCGGATACGGCCTGGGCGAGATAGAGTACATCCTCCCGGGTAAGCCGGCACCGGACCACATTGCCGATGATCTCCTGGATGCTGCCAGGTGGATAATAGGGAAGGTGGAGCCAGGTGGTCAAAGAGAATCCTAAAAGCATCCTGATAGTCAAACTGAGCGCCATAGGAGACGTGGTGCATACGCTTCCGCTACTCGAGGTGTTGAGAAAGTGTTATCCTGGTGCCAGGATAGACTGGGTGGTGGAAGAGGAGGCAAGCCAGATCATTGAAGGGCATGAGGCCATTGACCGGGTAATTGTTTCCAGGAGGAAGACGTGGCAGAGGGAGATACTCCGACCGGGAAGGCTGGGGAAGGTTACAAGGGAAGTCCGCGACTTTGTCAAGGGCCTGCGTTGGGCGGAGTATGATCTTGTCATTGATCTCCACGGGTTGCTGAAGAGCGGCATCCTGACCGGCCTTGCGAGGGGAAGGAGAAAGATGGGTTTTTCTTTTGGGATCGAGGGCAGCTCCGTTTTCTTGACGGAAAAGGCCCACGAGGTCGAAATGGACCAGCACGCCCTGGAAAGATACCTGCAGACAGCGGATATCCTGGGATGCAGAAAAAATCCCTGGGACGGAAAGATCCCCATCGGGCCCGAAGACAGGAAAGCCATAGACCGGCTCATCCAGGAAAAAGGGCTGGACGAGATGCCCGTCGTAGCCATCAATCCCGTGGCCAGATGGGAGACAAAGCTCTGGGATGATCACAAATTTGCTTTCCTTGCAGACAGGATTGAAGGGGAAGCCGGGTGCAAGGTGGTATTTACGGGGAGCACAACGGACAGGCCTGTCATTGACGCCATAATCCGAGAAATGAAAGCCGAGCCCATAAACCTTGCCGGTAAAACCACCCTCAAGGAGTTAGCCTATCTATATTCCCGGTGCGCCCTGTTGGTCAGTACGGACACGGGACCCATGCACATCGCCGCAGCCATGAAATGCCCGGTTGTGGCGCTCTTCGGGCCCACGGCTCCATGGAGAACGGGGCCTTACGGCACGGAACATACTGTCATAAGGGAGCCCCTGGACTGTAGCCCCTGTTTCAAGAAACGTTGCTCCCACAGGAAATGCATGGAGAGTATTACTGTAAAGAAGGTCTTTGATTCTGTCACCGCCTATCTGGGCGATGAAGGCAAGAGCGTTACTCCCACGGCTTGAACTTCCTCTTTGGATCCCATTCCTCCCAGAACCTGTCAGCAGGCCTGGGCTTGCCATAGCCGAAAACCTTGTCCATCCGGACGTAGAACCGGTCTCCCCACCTGGCGTGATCCGTAAACCACCTAACCATCCGGTGAAATGCGGTATCAGGTTTGTTATAGGGGCAACAGGCCATGCACACGGTGCACCCCTGATTCTTTCTCCCCCAGTACATCCTGCACGTCTCTGCATTTATGGGCCACTTCAAGGCGCCCCCGACATTTGACACGCTGTTCGGCTCAGTAGTTCTCTGACCGTAAAGGATTGACTGTGAAGGGCATTTTTCTGCACAGATCATGCATGCTTCGCAGAATTCGGTAACGCCGAAGTCGATCGGGGAATCCGGTATGAGGGGGAGATCCGTTGGGGTAATGAGCAACCCATGTCTCCCGATATCCCCGAGCCCCGCCTGCATGGCCATGGGGATAGAGAGGGCGACATCGTTGGTGGTGCAGTCTATCGCCTTGTAGCCCATGTTCCTGATGAAGGCCGAGAGGTAGTGGTTGGTAATGGCCATGCGGCTGTATCCCATGCTGCTGGCTGCGTTTGAATCCAGGGTCGGATAATAGGAAACCAGGTCATAGCTCTGTTCAAAGCACATTACCACGGCCCACTGGTATTCTTCCGGGACCTCCTGGGGGACTGATTCCACCTCAAGGAGTTCGTCGTCCTTCTTGCCACTATAGGGAGGCGCATCATAGGTATGGGAGTAAACCCATCTCCGGTCAAGTCTGCATATCCCGACCAGATCCGCCCCGAACCACAGGGCGGCCTTCTTGATCTTGGTGGTCAGGGCGTCGGGTCTGGGGTCATGAAGCCTGGCGCCTTCTGGTGGTTGGCGGGGCATCATGGTCTGGCCGCTCGGGACTATGGAGGCCATGGCCTTCATAAGGGCGATGGACGATTTGCTGGGGTTGGGCTTGGAGGTATTGAAGAGTCCGAACAGGGTCCCGCGCCTGCTGGCCCAGTGGAGCGCCCAGTCTTCGAGGTAATAACCGGGCTTGTCCTTTGTCGTCCCGGTGATGGCCCAGCTATCCACTGCTCCGTGTATGCTCTTGTCCCATCCGGGCCTGTTGAACATGGTGTACCGTTGATCAAACCTCTTGATGTCTCCTCTGACGTATTTCTTTTCCCATTGTTCAAGAGTGAGTTTTTTCATGGCTCTATTCTCCATGGTCCAAAATCAGTCCCAGGCTACCGGAGTAGCCCCTTGAAAGAGTGGTATTTTAAACGATTCAATCCCCTATGGCAACCGGTAGAACACGGTTCACCACGATAAATTTGTTTTGATTTTGGGGGCCTTGGAGATTTCACCTCCCCTCAGAAAAAAGTCTTTACATTTTCTCTTCTATAACATACTGTTAATAACGTACCGTTAATAACAAAACGTTAAAGGAAGAGACATGAAACGCTTCAAGAACCCTTTTCAATACGGGGGCAAGGTAACGGGAGGCAACTTCTGGGACCGCGAAGCTGAGATCCGGGAACTCCTGGAAGATATCCGCTCCCGTCAACACGTCATCGTCTTTTCCCAGCGCAGGTTGGGCAAGACATCCCTCGTCCACAAGGTCCT
>JAFDIC010000268.1 GCA_019308525.1 Deltaproteobacteria bacterium | reverse complement strand
GTATTGGCTGTAATTTACGTGAGGGCCTAGCACCTCAAACCCTCTTCTTCTTGCCTCGTTCAGTATCACGCTCTTCGGGTAGGAGCCCACATGACCTGCATTGAGGAGCCCCAGGTAAAATTCAAGAGGATAATGGGCCTTTAGAAACGCACTCTGGTAAGTGATGTGGGCAAACGAGGCTGCATGGGCCTTGCAGAAGCCGTAGCCGGCAAAGCTTGCCACCATGCCAAAGATTTCCTCGGCTGTATCAAGGCTGTAACCCTGTTTGATCGCCCCGCGGATAAAGGAGGCCTTTAGGCTTTCCATCTGCTCCTCTGAGCGATCCTTGGTCATGGCTCGCCGCAGCCGATCAGCCTCGGCATAGGAAAAGCCGGCCACGTAGTGGGCAATCTTCAGTACCTGTTCCTGGAAGATTATGACACCATAGGTTTCCTGAAGGATCGGTTCAAGATCCGGATGAGGGTAACTGATCGGCTCCTTGTTGTTTCGTCTCTGGACGTATGGAGTGACCATGTCTCCCTTCATGGGGCCGGGCCTGAAAAGGGAAATCTCCGCAATGATATCTGAAAATCTTCTGGGCTGGAGCCTTCCCAGGAGCTGACGCTGCCCGGGTGATTCGACCTGGAAGATTCCAACGGTTTCTGTTGTCCTCAAGAGGCGGTAGGTCTTTTCATCGTCCAATGGGATGCTGTCAAGGTCAAGAAAAATGCCCTTATCCTCAAGGAGTTCAAGAGTCCTTTGTATGGCCGTGTGCATGCGGAGTCCCAAGAGGTCGAGCTTTACAAGGCCAAGAGCCTCTATATCATCCTTGTCGTACTGGGCTACAGGAAAACCCTTGTTGGACATCTCTACGGGTACCCATGAGACCAATTCGTCAGGTGCGATGACCACACCGCCCAGGTGAACTGATACCTGGTACGGGAGACCTGAAATCTTTGCAGCCACCCGCAGCAGTTCAGACTCCTCTTTCAAGGGGGTGTCTTTTAGTTCGGGAAGGGTATCAGAAGCCGCCTCAATCTGCGAACTCTTCAGATAATACGGCAGGAATGATGTTAATCGATCAATCCTGTCATAGGAATACCCAAAGGCCCTTCCAAGCTTGCGTATGGCTCCCCGTGCCCTGAAAGTGGGGATAGTGGCAACCATGGCGGCCTGCCCCTCATATTTTTTCATCACATACTCGATCACCTCATCCCTTCTCAAGGAGTCGAAGTCAAGATCCACATCAGGCATGTCTGACCGCCCTTCATTGATGAACCTTTCAAAGAGGAGGTCGTGCTGCAGGGGATCCACACCCCCAAGGAGCAAGTATGTAACTAGGGCTCCGGCTGCCGAGCCTCTAACTGTGCTGCGGATTCCTCTTGACCTGGCAAAATCCCAGACATCCTTGACCAGGAGAAAATACTCGGAAAGACCTTTCCGCCGAATAATTTCCAGTTCCTGGTCCAGACGGGCAACAGCCTTGTAAGGGACAGGCTTGTATCTGGCTGCCAGGGCTGAAAAACAGAGCCTTGTAAGGAGCTTGTCGGCAGACTCGCCCTTAGGGAGAGGATAAGAAGGGGGGTGGATCCGGTTTATAGGAAGTTCCAGATGACAAGCCTGGGCAACCCTTGCGGTGTTTTCCAGGGCTTCAGGACAGGGCACTGCAGCCCTCATGTCATCTTCTGACTTGAGATAGAACTGGTCGTTGGGGACTGGCTGGACATCCCTGTGATGAACCGTCTGCTGGATACCTATGAGCCTTTGATGAACCTCGAAGTCCTCCCTGTTCAAGAAAGCCACTTCATTGGTTGCTACCGTAAGGAGCCCAACTTGTTTGGCCAGCATTGTCATTTGCTCCATGATGGCACTGTCGCCTTGAAGGCCATGGTTCTGGATTTCAACGAAGAGATGTTCTGGTCCGAAGATTTCTTTTAGGATATTAAGCCAGTGCAGTGCCAAGTCCAGGCTTCGCATAGAGACAAGTTTGTATAGGCTTCCGTCCCTCCCTCCAGTCAGACAGAAGAGATCCTGGGCGAACTGTGTCAGTGTACTCAGGGAGCAGGCAGGTTTGCCCCTGGGAGATTTTAAATGTGCATGAGATAAAAGACGACAGAGATTCTGATAACCAGTAAAGGAGAGTGCCAGCAGTATCAAGGTAGTTCCATCCCAAAGGGTCACCTCTGATCCGAGAATAGGTTTAATGTTTTCCTTCTGGGCGGCCTTGTAGAATCGGATAGCTCCATACATACCGTTTTTATCGGTAAGGGCAATGGTATCAAAACCCAGCTCCTTTGCACGCTGTACGAGCAGTTCGGGCGTAAATGTGCCGTAAAGGAATGAAAATGCACTGTGAACATGAAGATGAGTAAACATATGCCAAAACCAGGCTCACCTCTTTCTGACCAGACCTACCATGACACCAAGGATTCTGAAATTCCTGGGGTCACCTTCCCTGAAGATCAGGGGAGGGTACTTAGAATTGGCCGCTTCCAGCCTGACCTCGTTGTTGTTTCGATAAAAATACTTCAGGGTCACTTCGTCATCGATCAGGGCAGCGACAATATCACCGTTTTGGGCCTGTTCCTGGATCTTAATAATGACATAATCTCCATCTTGAATATGGGCATCTATCATTGAGTCGCCCCTTACCTGGACGGCAAAGCAATCCTCAGCGCGAAACAGGCTCATATCAAGATACTCTTCGATGTTTTCAACAGCTAAAATAGGAGTACCTGCCGCAATCCTGCCCACAACCGGTATTCCTCTTTCTGGCAATCGAAAGGCCCTGGTAAGGGTGATGCCACGTCCTTTGCCGGAATGGATCTGGATATAGCCCTTTTTTTCAAGGGACCGGAGATGGAAGTGGCCGGTATTGAGTGACTTGAACCCAAAGAAATCGCATAGCTCTCTTACAGTCGGTGGAAACCCGTGCTCTGAGTTGAAATCTATAAGAAACTTTAATATTTCTTCTTGTTTGCACGACAAGGTTTTCATCTCGCAAATCTCCAGTCAGTCCAGATATGGAACATTTGTACTATAGAACAAACGTTCTAATGTCAAGCAAAAAATTTTGTAGCTGTTGGATTGCTCAATCAAGCGAAGGAACTGGAAAGCCATTAGAACACTCGGCGGGAACCCTCCCTGATTTATCGGAGAGATGAAAGCCGATTATCTGTTTAAGATAATCTATTTTTTTCTTAACAAAAATGATTTTTTTCGATGGAGAGGTGCTTTTTCTCTTGACTTGCCCTTTAATGGGTGATCCCATTTGTCCCTCTACTAATTCAAGTATCACTAAAAAAGTTCGTTGGTCTTTGTCATTTTCAGAGATTCCTCTCTCTTTATCACTGCCTAATACTATGAACTGTACGTGGAAATTTCTTTCCTTAGAAATCTGGCCATAGAAAACGGATATCGAAAAATAATTCAAAAAATACGATGTGATGTTAGCCTTGAAATAAGTTTTTGCTTGGGCTGAACGCGTATCAAATTTTTAGGTGTCATTTAGATTCCTGCATTTGCAAAGGATATTAATCTCGTTCCTCCACGTTCAGCTAAATAAGGCACATAAAGGATTTTCGGCCTCTCCTCGTTAGAAGAAAAAATCACAAAAAAATTGACAAAGTGTCCCGTTTTATGTATTATTTAAAAATTATACGTAGACGTTTTCTTGGTCAACCTTATACCCTACATGTGTTACATGTTTGTAGCCTGGATTATTCAAGTTTTCTAATTGAAGCACCAACTTATGAGGGTGAGAAGTAATTCCTTTCCTATTTTTTTCGTTAGTAACACAGCCCATTTTTCAGGGTAATTCATGGATATCGTAGGCGTAGACAAAAAATTTACAACCGCCAAGGTAGGTTTTGCACGCTCAAGCTCAAGACCGGCCTGAATTGTAACAAAATCAGAAAAGTTGAAAATTTCCTGCCGTCCAAACCTTACATCAGAAAGAGCAGCATCACTGGTGTATTGATAAGAAAGACGCCTCTTGCAGGTTCAAGCAAAGTTGCTTCCGATTAACGCTCAGTCATTACGCGATCAACACATCAGAAGTCTTCAAATTCGGAAAATACCCTAAAGAAGAGCGGTATTTTGGAACTGGATTATGAGTGGGCAAATGAGTCATGAGGCTAAACACCGGGGAAATTAGGTGACTTCTTCCATGAAGGGGGGTGAGATATGACTTTGCTTTGATTAGGATTTTTCAGGTTTGTATTGGTAATTACGAGGAAATATCCTTTTTGTCGTCGCATTTTTTAGGTTAGAAAAAGAGGAGGTAAAGATGAAAATAGGGATACAACATGTGTTGGCAGCAGAAGAGGATTCACCCGGTGGTGGATTGATGAAAGCGTGGAATAATCTTCTAAGGAGAAATATAGACTTGGTAAAGGCAGAAGATACCGAGATCACTTTCCACACGCCCAAATGGGGGCTTACAGGTCTTGATCCATTCTTCTATACCTATCTTCACAGGTTGAACGATAGCGAAACCCTGCATGGATTAATTCAGATTGAAAAAAGCGGTTTCGATGTTGCCTGGGTCATGTGCTGGTTTGATCCAGTCTTAAGAGAGGCAAGACAGGCCCTTGATATCCCAGTTGTTGGGCCCGCTGAGTCTTCGATGCTGCTTGCTATGGCAATGGGGGCAAAATTTGGTATTGTGACTATATCACCTGAAGCTGCATATGACATGGAGGAAGAGGTCTTGAGGTATGGTTTCAAAGAGAGGTCTGTAAGGATTAGACCTATTCCTGCCACTGCAGAAGAACAACTTGTAGGCCTAACTGACGCGCATCATGAGATCGAATGTTTCAAAGAGGTAGCGAAAGAGCTGATAGCAGATGGCGCCGAGATCCTCATCCCTGGGTGCACACTTATGGGCCCTGTACTTAGGCTTGCGCCCGGTGCGGAAGATAAGTATCCGAACGGCCTTACAGAGGTCGACGGAGTTCCTGTTATGGATGTTATAGGAGCCACCGTGAAAATGGCAGAAGTCCTTTACCAATTCAAAAAGGCTGGTTCCACATGGATAAGCAGAAAAGGGTTTTATGCTCGTCCATCTTCTCAGGCGCTTGAGATGGCAGAAATGGTCTTAAAGTATGATAGGGCTGGTTTTTGGACTGATTGATAGATAAAAAAACAAATTTCCGCATCTGTCTCTAAACAATCTGGGCTGGTCGCCGGCCCAGCTTCCCAGTAGGGAGTTGGGCCGGGGTTAGTTGCTGTCCTTCGATGTTTCCCTGCTTTTCAAGGAAGTCCAGGAACCGGCACGCGTCATCAATAGTTCGTGGTCGAAGCGGTTTTCCCTTCATGGACACGGCAAATTTCTGCGCCTATAGCACGTACCATAGAAATCTACTAAATATTTTAGTAATTACATAAAGATAGGTAGTTATAGTAAGGGGGTCATGAGGGGTGCGTAGCTATACGACCTCCAGATCCTGGACGTCCAGCAGGTTGGTAAGCATATTAAGGGCTCGTACGATCTGCTCTATCTCGGTTTTAGAGAGTCTTTTCAGACCGTTTACAATCTTCTGTTGAATAGGAGGAGGAGCGTTTTGAGCAAGCATCCTGCCCGTTTCTGTCAATTCGAATTGTTATCACTCTACGATCAGGGGAATTCCTTATCCTTTTCACAAAGCCTTTCTGTTCTAAACGATCTATTATCCCAGTAACGGTGCTTGACTTCACCATAATGTGTCTTGCAATCTGAGAGGGGAGCATGGGACCAATCTCGTAAAGGACGAGGAGACAATTAAGTTGGGTAGCACTTACTTGATATTTCTTGTTTAATTCTTTGGTGTATAACTCTCCCGCCTGCATA
>JAFDIC010000267.1 GCA_019308525.1 Deltaproteobacteria bacterium | reverse complement strand
TTATGTAGGGCTTTGCCCTTTTCATTCTGAAAAGGACCCGTCTTTTACAGTCAGCCCCTCGAAGGCCATGTTTCACTGTTTCGGTTGCAAGAAAGGGGGAGACGTCTTTGCCTTCTGGATGGAGTACTACAAGATGTCCTTCGCCGAAGCCATGAGGGACCTTGCTGAAAAGTACCATATTGCCCTTCCCAAAGGCTCTGACAGGGGACTTGACAGGCAGGAGGTGGATCTAAAGAGGGAACTTTACAGGCTGAACGAATTGGCAGCCGAATACTACCATCACATTCTCACGGAATCTCAGGAAGGAGGCCCTTGCAGCGACTACCTTGAAGGGAGGGGGATATCTAAGGAGATTGTCCAAGAGTTCAAGATAGGATTTGCGCCAAACAGATGGGATGGGTTGACCCGATATCTCACCGCCAAGAAGGAGGACCTGGAAAATGCGGTTCAGGCCGGCCTCGTTATCCCCGGGAAAAAAGGAGGATACTATGATCGCTTTCGGGGCAGGGTCATCTTCCCCATCTTCGATCTGAAAAAACGGGTTGTGGGCTTTGGGGCCAGGGTCCTGGATAACTCTCTTCCCAAGTATATCAATACCCCTGATTCACCCATTTTCCACAAGGGCGAACTACTTTACGGTCTCCACGCTGCTCACAGGGCGATCAGGGAGGCGGGCAGGGCTGTTATCGTGGAAGGGTATACCGATGTCCTTTCCTTACGGATGCACGGCTTCAATGAGGCGGTCGCAACCCTCGGTACCGCTCTGACGAACCATCACATCAGGGCACTCAAGGGGTACGCGCAGGAGGCGGTTGTTATCTTTGATTCTGATACAGCGGGCAAGTCCGCAGCCTTGAAAAGCCTTTCTCATTTTCTTAAGGAGGGTCTGCCCCCCAAGGTCGTCATCCTCCCTGAAAAGGAGGATCCCGATAGTTTTGTCAACAGGCACGGGGTGAAAGGCTTCTTGGCCCTCTTGGAACAGGGCATGCCCATGTTTGATTACTATCTTGATTCAAAGCTTTCCGGGAAAGATGATCAAATAGAAGCCAAGCTGGCTTCCCTACAGGATATTTTCACACTCCTCGCAGATCTCAAAAGCGAGGCACAGCGCTCATTCTACGTAAGGCGGATCGCCGGCGCGTTGAATGTCTCCGAGGCTGCGATATCCAGGGAACTCCAGAGATCCAGGATCGGCACCTCATTTGAAACCGGGGATGTCAGGGCTCATGGCAAATACTCTGTCAACAGGGTCAAGAACCTTGATGATGCCTATTTGTTGAACATAATGGTCCACCACCCTGACATGGCGGAACGGCTGTTGAACAAAGATATCAAGTTTCTCCTTTCTGATCCCCTGGTACTGGAAATTTTTCAATCCGTGGTTAAAATCTATAAGTTAGAGGGTAAAATCTCACCTCAAAGCGTATTAGAATCCTTGGAAACAGAGAAGGCCAGGGGGCGGCTCAGGGAGGCTCTGATGTCGCCCTCCATGTTTTCCAAGGACATGGCTGAACAGGCTGTCACGGGATTTGAAGACAAGATCCAAAGAAGAAAGCTGGCCGAGGAGTTTGGAAGGGCCGGAGAGGGCGAGAGCCTCGAAGTCTCCAAGAGGATCTTGGAATACAAAAGAAACAGGGAAGTGAAGACCTTGTAAGAGCAATCGAACTGCCCCGCAGCAGGCTGCGGGGTATCAAGAATTCAGGAACCAGGACAGAACAACCATACAAGCGGGTCCGGGACCGGTCCTGTTCTTCTGGATTCTAACTCCTGGCTCCCGGGTGCCTTGAGGTCCATGACGCATCCTGGGGCATTATACATGAGCCCACGCAGCGAGCTGCGGGGAATTAGACCCAAAGAGAGATTGAACTTTTAGGAGGCATTAAATGGGCAGCAATAATTCTGATACCGACATGGTCAACCTGAAACGACTTATCGATATCGGCAAAGACAAGGGTTATATCACTTACGAAGAGCTAAATGACGATCTACCCGATGACGTCGTTTCCTCCGAGTACATCGATGACCTCATGATGATGTTCGAAGAACTGGATATTATGGTGATCGATGAGGCATCGAGGGAGCAGATCGAAAAATCCAAGAGGCTGAAGAAGCGGAAAAAGAAGGCCCTGGAGAGGGAGAATTTTCGTGCCGAGGCCCCTGAAGGGACGTCCCGCGTGTCGGATCCAGTGAAGATGTATCTCAAGGAAATGGGTTGTATCTCTCTCCTGACCAGGGAAGGAGAAGTAGAAATAGCCAAGAGGATTGAGGCCGGGGAAAAAGAGGCCTTGAGCGCCCTGTTGCAGTGCTGCGTAGGTATAGAATACATCATCGAGCTGGGGGAAAAGCTCAAGAGGGGTGAGATCAAACTGAAGGATGTCATCAACGACCTGGAAGATGAAGAGAGCTACACGCACGTGGGAGAAAAAAAGGATTCCATTATCAGCCTCATTGACCGAATCGAGGAGCTCTATGAGGAGTGTCGCACCGCAAGACGCGAGATGTCCAAGAAGCGTTGCTCTGCCGCCAAGAAGAAGAAACTTGAGGAAAGGGTAGAAGAGAACGACAAGAAGATAATCGAGCTGATCAATTCCTTCAAACTTGAAAAGACCCAGCTCGACCGGATGGTGGAAAGACTGAGGGAGATCGTGCGCCGTGCAGAAGAAGCGGAAAAAGACATCACCGATTGCATGCTGGCCGTTGGGGGCAAGCCCATCTCCTACATAAAGAAGTGCTACTCACAGATTCCGAAGACGGCCAAAGAAGACCAGCTGGTGACACCTCTCAAGATGAAAAAATCGGACCTAAAGGCGTTGAAAGCCAAGATTGACAGTGCGGAGAAATGTATTAAAGAAATAACCGAGCGCACCAACATGACGCCGAGGGAACTCAGGGAGACCTTGAAGAATGTCGAGGAAAAGATAGAAAAATCCAAGCAGGCCAAGCGTGAACTGATAGAGGCCAACCTGAGGCTGGTTGTCAGTATAGCAAAAAAATATACCAACCGGGGTCTCCAATTCCTCGATCTCATCCAGGAAGGCAACATAGGCCTTATGAAGGCGGTGGATAAGTTCGAGTACCAGAGAGGCTATAAGTTCAGCACCTATGCGACATGGTGGATCAGGCAGGCCATAACCAGGGCCATAGCCGACCAGGCCAGGACGATCCGGATCCCTGTCCACATGATAGAGACCATTAACAAGCTGATAAGGACATCACGCTACCTGGTCCAGGAGCACGGCCGCGAGCCTACTCCCGAAGAAATAGCCGAGAAAATGGAGTTCCCCCTGGAAAAGGTAAGGAAGGTACTGAAGATCGCCAAGGAGCCCATATCCCTGGAGACCCCCATCGGTGAAGAGGAGGACAGTCACTTGGGTGACTTCATAGAGGACAAGAAGGTAATCTCTCCTGGCGATGCGGTAGTGAACCACAACCTGGGAGAGCAGACCCGTAAAGTCCTCACCACCTTGACCCCCAGGGAGGAAAAAGTGTTGCGAATGAGATTCGGCATAGGAGAAAAATCAGACCACACCCTGGAAGAGGTGGGCCGTGACTTTAACGTGACCAGGGAAAGGATCCGGCAGATAGAGGCCAAGGCCCTCAGGAAACTGCGACATCCGAGCAGGAGCAAGAAGCTGAAAAGCTTCCTGGAGAGATAGGACGGTCCTGCTGCGAGAATAATCTTGATTTCAACTTGACAGGCAGAAAAACAATTTGCATTATTAATATATTCGGAAAACTTAAGAGGGCCTATAGCTCAGCTGGTAGAGCCACCGGCTCATAACCGGTAGGTCCCTGGTTCGAATCCAGGTGGGCCCACCACGATACCTAGTGCATATGATTCTCAAAATTCCCATAACAAGGCGTCTTGAACGTTTTCCCTGAGCAAGAGGAAGGGGCGCACCACACGAGAGTGCGCCCCTTCCTTTTGATGAACCTTGATCCAGTCCTCCAAAGGGATTTCCCGTCTCAGTGCGCTGAGCTGACGGGTCTTCCGACAAAGGTGAGTAAAGATTCGGGGCCTTAAATGCCAACGGTCGAAGAGATCATCGGGGTTATTGGAGAAATCGCTCCCCCTGGCTGGGCGGAGGAATGGGACAATCCCGGCCTCCAAGTGGGCTCACTAAAGGCAGAGGTGGAAAAAATCCTCCTGTCTCTCGACCCCACCTTCGATTCCCTGAATGATGCAGTCGAAAAAAAGGCCCAGATGCTCTTCACTCATCATCCCCTGATCTTCAAGCCCGTTGCCAGAATTGACCGAGACGTTTTTCCCGGGGATATTATTGAACGAGCCTTACGGAACGGGATCACCATCTTCTCTGCCCATACAAATCTGGACGTGGCAGAAGGCGGCATCAACGATATCCTGGCCTCACTCTTCGAGCTCGAGGATGTAGAGGTACTAGAGCCTCTCCACCATGAGGCAGGCAAGAAATTGGGGCTTGGCAGGGTGGGAAACCTGAGGCAGGAGAGGACCCTGCTGGAGATGGTGGAGAAGGTGAAGGAGGTCCTGGGGACTGAAAGGGTGGAATCCGTGGGTCACATGGATTCGAGAATAGGGCGGGTGGCAGTTGTGGGAGGGGCTGGAGGAACTATGATCCCGGCCGCGTCTGAGAAAGAAGCGGACCTCCTTATCACGGGGGACCTGAGCTACCATAACGGCCAGGAGGCATTGCGCAGGGGTCTCGCAGTGCTCGACGCAGGACACTTTTACACTGAAAAGGCACCTTTCAGCAGATTCTCGATCCCTCTTAAAAAGGCCTTTAGGGACCGCGGCCTCGAAGTGAGCCTGGAAATCTGCCACAGGGAGAGAGACCCTGCTACGAGATGTCTTTAGTAAACTATTGTTGGAGAGAAAGCAATGTTGAAGGAAGAAATCAGTCTTCTTGTTCAATTACAGGATTGTGACGATGAAATCCGGTCCATCCTCAATAGGAAGAAGGAGGGACCACTGAAGATAAGAAAGCTGGAAGAAAAGCTTAACGCCTTTCGGGAGAAAGTACGGGAGGACAACGACAGACTCCAGGCGCTCAAGAAAGAACGATACAGTCTTGAGCAGGATGTCCAGGATTTTGAAAACAAAATAGCAAAAAGCAATGTAAAATTGTCCAATATTAAATCTAACAAGGAATACCAGGCTGCTTTGAATGAAATTGAGGAACTTAAGAAAAGGAAATTTGAGACCGAAGACAAGGTCCTCCAGATAATGGAATCCGTGGAAGAAGTGGAAAGGGTCTGCCGAATGAACGATGAAAGGCAGAAAGAGCTTGAGGCGGAATTCGAGAAAGAGAAGGTTGAAATTGAAAAAGAATTAATTAGATTGGATAAGGAGCTGGAAAAAGTTGAGGCCGAACGGGAAAAGCTTTGCCAGGTGATAGACGAGGAGCTTCTCCATAAGTATAGCTTTCTGAGGGAGAGGAAAAACGGACAGGCCATTAGTGCTGTGATAGACGGTATCTGCCAGGCCTGTCATATGAATATCCCGCCCCAGAGATATAACGAGCTGATTAGAGGTGGTTCTCTCCAGACGTGCCCCAATTGTAGTCGTCTGATATACTGGGGACAGGAGGTTTCCAGACAAAAGGCAAGCGTGTAGCACGGGTATGTTAGAGTAGGACAAATGGCCGCTGCTTTGCCTTTTGGCAAAGGGGAGGAAAGTCCGGGCTCCATAGGACAGGGTGCTGGGTAACACCCAGTCCTGGTGACAGGCAGGAAAGTGCCACAGAAAACAGACCGCCAGGGTGAACGTCCTCGATGTTGCCCTGGTAAGGGTGAAAAGTTGAGGTAAGAGCTCACCAGTCCCATCGGTGACGGTGG
>JAFDIC010000266.1 GCA_019308525.1 Deltaproteobacteria bacterium | reverse complement strand
TAAGGCGGAGGTGTCCAGGGTGTCGTCAAAGTCGAGGGCGTGCATCATGGCACTGTTTACGAGGGCTGCCAGGGGAGGCGCCACCCTGTGTCCATGAATGAGAATCCTGGAGCCAGCGGCTGTTTCCCAGGCCCTTGCCAGATTCACGACTTCCTTGCACCCGGGTGCCCGGCTCCCCGGAAAGGTGACGCCAAGAGAGTCGATGATGAAAAGCTTGCAGCAGGCCACCGCCTCTTCTGGCAGGTCCTCAAAGGAGATCCTTGAAACGTGGTCGATAAGCATGCCCTCAAGGTCTGTTTGGTTGTGGTGGGACTTCAATGCTTGTCATTTCCTCCTTTCCGGCAGGGGGAGGGTCCTGAACTGCCGCACAAAATCCCTGACATAATCTGTGACGAGATCCAGGATCGTCTTTCCCTTTTCGGCGGAGGCCCGGGTGGGGTCGCCAAAGACACCGCTGTCAGTTATCTCACGGACATGCTGGTAGAGGGTTTGCACAGAGCCTTTGAAGGCAACGTCTCCAAGAGAGTTTTTCACCTGGAAGGCACAATCCGGAGGGGATCCTGGGGCGTCAGGCTTCATGTTCTCTTTGACCACCAGCCCCGGCCTTAGCGCGAGAATAAGGGATGTCATGATCTCGCCCCCATGGGTAAAGCCGCCCTCTCTGATGAGCCCTCTTTTGTCTGCGGCCAGATCATTGGCTATTTTCCAGATGCTCAGCATGCCTATGCGCACCGGGTATTCCAGTACCAACGAACGGGCTGCCGCGTCAATGGACGCGTTATTGCCTCGGTGGGCATTCAGAAAGACCATGAGCCTGACGCCATGTCGCATCAGAGATGCGCTGTACTCTGTGATCACGTGAGTCAGGGTCTCCTGCTCCAGAGAGATAGTGCCTGGGAACGGACTGAACCACGCGGAGTATCCTACAGGCAGCCCGGGTCCCACTAGAACTCCCTCCTCTTCTATCAAACTCCCGGCAACAGCATCCGCTACCAGGCTATCCACCCCCAGAGGGAGGTGGGGGCCTTCCAGCTCTGTGGAACCCATGGGGATAAGCACAGCGGTTCTCTCGTCAACACAATCCCTGAATTCCGTCCAGGTCATATCAAGGATATATGATTTCTTCATCAACACTGCTCCTGTTTGGTTTGCGTCAACGCATCGGGTGAACCGCGCTTGAAAACCTTACTGGTAAGGCGTTTCAACTGGTCAGGAATCCTCAAAAAGAGCATTGTCACAACAATAAACATGCCCCCGAGGTCTGTTATCCAGCCCGGATAGATGAGACAGGTGCCTCCAAGGAAGAGCAAAAGCCTCATGTGAATGGGCAGCCTTCCGCCCAGGTAGTTCTGTATGGCAGAGGCAAGGGCCAGTACACCGAAAAATGCGGTAATAGAGACGTGTAAGATCTCGGCTGCACTTCCGACTAGGAGCAGTGCGTTGTTATGGACAAATATATAGGGTAAGATAAAGATGACTAGCGCCAGTCTGCAAGCGGTCAAGGCGGTCTTCATCATGGGCGAATCTGCTATCCCCGCTGCAATAAAGGCGTCAGGGGCCATGGGAGGGGTAATGCCTGCGATGACTCCGAAGTAGAACACAAAAAGATGGGCCGCAAGGGGATAAATCCCCATCTTGATTAGGGCAGGGACAACCAGTATAGCCAGGACGATGTAGGCCGCCACAGGAGGAACCCCCATTCCAAGGACAATGGAGGCTGCCATGGTCATCAGGAGGAGGAGAAAGAGGTTCCCATGGGATATTTCAATCAGGATGGAAGACATTGTCAGGCCCAAGCCCGTAAGGGTAATCATCCCCACCACGATCCCGCCAAGTGAGAGTATGGCAACCACGGGCGCAGCCGTGAGCGCAGCTTTCTCCAGGCCTGTCAGAATCCTCGAAAATGATATGCGGGACTTCTTCCGCATCATGGCCACCAGAGGGACACTGATGTTGGCCCACAGGGCTGCCCTCGTTACGGATGTCTTCTCGATACCCAGGAAATAGATCAGAACAAAGAGGGGGATGAAAAAGTGCCACCCGTTTTTCAGGGTCTCCTTCAAGGGAGGGATATCTTTCTTCTCAAGTCCTACCAGCCCGATCTTTTGGGCCTCGATATCGATCATCAAAAAGAGCCCCAGGTAATAAAGAACGGCCGTCAGGATAGAGGCCTTGATGATGACCATGTAATTCACTCCTAGGACTTCCATGATAATGAAAGCCGCACTCCCCATGATAGGGGGCATGAGTAGACCTCCTGCGCTTGAGACTGTTTCGACTGCGCCTGCAAAATGTGGGGGATATCCGGATCTTTTCATCAAAGGAATGGTGATCTGTCCTGTGCCTGCCACATTGGCCGCCCCGCTTCCTGAAAGCATGCCGAAGAGTGAGCTCGCCACTACCGCTATTTTTGCTGGACCTCCTCTGAACCTACCGCAAATACCATAGGCAAGGTCCAGAAAGAATTCCCCGCCTCCAGCTTCCCTGAGCATGGCGCCGAACAATATGAACAGAAAAATAAAGGTTGCGGAGATTCCGGCAAGCATGCCGAATATGCCATCCGTTGTGATGAACATACTGGAGATGATTCGCTCAACCCCGTAGTTCTTATGGGCAAGGGGGCCGGGCATTATTTGTCCAAAGCGCGCATAGAGGAGGATCAGCACTGCAACTGAAGGAAAAGCCCAGCCCAAGGCCCTTCTCGTGCCTTCAATTAGCAGGATTATGAAAATGCCCCCCATAATGAGTTCATATAGAGGGGGTTCCAGCCCCATGGCCCCCATCTTCTTGAACCAAGTTAGCAAGACATAAATGCCGCATATCAAAATGAATGAGGCGGCTATGATGCTGTCCAGGCTGAGCCTGTCCTTTCTTCCCTTCTTGCTCATGGGATAGACCAGAAATATCAGAATGAACCCGAGAACGACATGGGGGACCCTCTGGTTCATGGCCGTAAACTGGAAATAGCCGGTGTAGACCTGGAACAGGCTCATACCCACTGCGATCCATCTGACGAGGCGGCCCGAAAATCCTGCAAGGTTTCTTTGCCTTGTACTTATGGCCCCGGATTCCTCGGGTTTGTTGATTTTTTCATCCATGCCCTACCTTTTACTGGGACATCTCAAGATGGGCGGGAAATCTGTTCCCCGCTACTGCTGCTGAAGACCTAAGCAGTACCGGGGATGGGAGTACCTGAACTGCCGATGAATCTATTGATACTGCCCCCTCTTATCCCAGATCCCCTTTTCCTTGTAATACCTTATCGCCCCGGGATGATATCCCACGGGCACTGACTTGGATCCCCTGAATGCGTTTTCAATGGTGTACTTTTTTGCCATAGGATGGATGGCGTTCCTTTCCTCAGGCCGGTCATAAACGGCCTTGATGATCTGGTAAACAATATCTTCAGGCAGGCTGGCCCTGCAGATCCACATTTGTGGAAGCGTATAAGTGTGAACATCCTTGTCAATGCCCTTATAGGTGCCTGCAGGAATAACAAAGGGTGTTACATTAGGATACTTGGCCCGCAGCTTCCTAAGGGCCTTGGCATCTGTTTCCAGCAGGCGAATGGGGATATCCCTGGCGAGTTCCATGACAGCGGCAATTGGATACCCGGCGGCAATGATCCCCGCGTCAATGGTATTGTCCCTGATCCCCCGGGTTATTTCATGGAATGCGATATATTTGGGCTTTATATCCTTGAACTCAATGCCCCATCCCGTGGCCAGATGCTTTTTCGAGTAAATGTTCAGTGTGGCGCTTCCTGCCGGGCCCACACCGATGACCTTGCCCTTGAAATCAGCGCAGGATTTTATGGGAGAATCCCTTCGCACTATCCAGTGGGTATCGCTGGTATGGCCGATGGCAATGAGGCGCACCTTGTCCACATCCATTCCCTGTTTCTTCAGATCCGCAAGGGTTCCCATACACGCGAGGCCCATGTCCATTTTACCCCTGATTATATACCGGGCGTTTTCAGTGGAGGCAGCAGTCGATTCCGCCGTTACCCTTACTCCAGGCACATGCTTGTTGATGATTGCAGCAAACCCTGCTCCAATAAAATAGTAGGTACCGGCGGGGCTCCCTGTTCCGAAAGACAGAAATTTGACTGCACCGGCGGTTCCCGGCGCCATCATGAGGATAGATATTGTAAAGAATAGTGTTGCCAGGACCGAGTATCCCTTTATCCTTGTCTTCATTAGACCTCCTCCTTTCGTGCCTTCTTCAATTGGTCACAAAATTGGTCACAGCTCCTCTACCTTTACGGTAAAGGCATCGGGAATGCTGTCACAATACATGGGAAATGTCCTTACCTTCTCCTCCCCCGGCTTTAGCACAGGGGGTTTGCCTTTTCTGGGGTAGAATCCTCCTGAAGAGGCTCCGTTCGGCAGGAAAACGCTTACCCTGTAACGAAGAGGCTTGTCAGAGATGTTTTTGATACCGATTTTTATGTGAAGTTTAGGTCCTCCGCTGAATTTTGACTTTTTCATGAAATACTCAATCGTTGTGATCTTTGCAGTAGGACAGACCTCCAGGGTTTTAACTGGAGATTTCCCACCCTTCTCAGCAGCGACAGCAAGCGGTGAGACCAATGCCAAGCCTATGATTGCTGTCACCAACATGAAAAACAATGGGAATAGACAATTGGCCCTCAACTGTTTCATTTTGTTTTATCCCCCTTTCTTGGATTTCTTGTTACTGTTGTTGAAAGACGGTTTCACCTCTGAAGCCCAAGAACTTGCCATAAGACTGACCTGACTCACCTCCCTTCGCCCTGGCTTTAAACTTCCTTTTGATCACTAAACGGTGCGTAATTCTATTTCTTCAAGAAACCCCTCCTGCCCTGAGCCTCTGGCTAGGGCTTTGGGGGTCATCGGACTAAAGGGAGGCGAAGTGCTTGATTCGCTCGTCAGCAGAATGATCAAAGGCATCGGGGATAATCTTGGAATATGTGTGATATGTTTCCACAAGATGATCCCTGGTCCTTGTAAAGGCCTCCTCCGGATCTTTTGCAGCGATAGCCTCCAGGATGGTTCTGTGCTCCGCAATGAGCTTACCTATTGCCTTCTTGTCCAGTTTTGTTCGAGTCATTTCGATTATCATGGCCGAGTGGACTTGAGTTATGGATTGGCAGAGAAAAATAGTGAGGGCATTTCCTGTGATTTTTGCCACCTCAAAATGAAACCCAACGTTGATCAGCCTGGCTTTTTTCCGGGAGGACCCCAGGGTTTTCTCCGCCTTGTCAAGGAGTTCGGTGAGTGTGTCAATATCCTGGGGGGTATGGTACCGGGCTACGGCACTTGCTACATCAGGTTCAACATAGAGCCTGATTTCAATGAGATGAGCGAAATTCACCCTCTTCATCTGAATCAGATTTTCGATGCATTCTGTGATCGGGTAAGGGTTGGGCTCAGACACATATGCGCCTGCGTTTACACCCCGCTTCACGGAAATGAGCCCCCGGTTTTGTAGATTTCTCAAGGCATCACGGACCGTAGTGCGGCTCACCTGAAACTGGTCCACAAGCTCCCGTTCCGGAGGAAGCTTGTCCCCGGGTTTGTAGACTCCACTGTTGATGAAGGTCCTGATTTGCTTTTCGACCTCCTGTGAGAGAGGAGGTTTCTTCAGTGAACTGAACTGGGGCATGATTCGTCTTTCGTCGGGTGGTTGGCGGAAAAAATGTAATGTCTGATGTCTGTTGTTGGACAATACTTCTTGCCTGAACATATGTCAAGCTTTTTTTGGTAAATCCGGGGGTGGTTATCGAAGAAAGTGTCTTGAAATTCCTTCAGGAGGGACGACCGTTCCCGTAGAAAGACCTTTCTGGGAGCACCCGAGGGTTTCTTACCCGGATGGCCTTGAT
>JAFDIC010000012.1 GCA_019308525.1 Deltaproteobacteria bacterium | reverse complement strand
CCATCCTAGCCGGCCGAAAGGTTTTAGAGCCCACTGGTACACAATTATTGCAGGGGCCACTCCAAAGGCCACCAGGTCGGCCAAAGAATCGTATTCCGTCCCGAAAAGGCTGCTGGTCTTCGTATACCTGGCTATCCTCCCGTCGATACCGTCCAATACCCCGGAAAGGACCACCGCAACAGCTCCTGCTTCGTACCTCCCCTGGATTGCCGCGATGATTGCATAGAAGCCCCCGAAAAGACTCGCCGATGTGAAAAGATTCGGGAGAATATATATCCCCCTTCTGTCCCGATGTTTCTTGGGTCTCCTTTTCTTGCGGGTTCTCATGGTAAATACCCCAAAATCGTTTCCCCTGCCTTTACCCTGTCTCTAACTTTCACGGCCAGCCGACTTTCAGCAGGGACGTATACATCAAGTCTTGAGCCAAATCTTATCAGTCCGCACCTCTGTCCCGCGCTTACCACATCACCGCTCCTTATCCAGCAAACAATCCTCCTGGCAATAAGACCGGCTATTTGCACGAATACAACCCTGTGTCCCCGTCCTGTCTCAAGGGTAACTTGATTGTGTTCGTTCTCTTCTGAGGCCTTGTCCAGGTTGGCAGAGAAAAACCGGCCCGGTCTGTACTTGACTTCCAGGATCCTGCCGCTTACCGGTATGCGATTCACATGCACGTCAAACAGCGACATGAATACGCTGACCTTGATTGCAGGCTCCCCCAGGACCTTTTCACCGCCAGGGTTTTCACGATCCGGGTCCCTAAAGAAATAGACGATGAACAGGGTCACAACCGCGGCTGGTATGAGCAGAAACAGCGGGCCGGCCAACAAGAAAGCGGTTGTCAGAAGGACGGACCCAAATATGAAGGGCAGGCCCTCCCTCGCCACGGGAAGGCTGTTGTTGATCCTTCGTTCCATATACCTTACCCCGTTCATTTGCAGCCCTGAATTCATTCGGTGCCGTGTGATTCAAGGACCCTCATCTGGCCCTGTATTATATGCTCTTGAGGTTTTTTGTCAATGTCTCAAGCACTTATGCGCTATTATTTCCCTGAGATCAGGGCACGAACTTCACAAATAGAAGAAGCCTTTCGGTTGCTTGTGTGGCATTAATCTCTTTCCAAAGAATATCAAATCACAAGCAGCAGATAACAAGAAAGCACCAAATGACAAATTCCAAACTCCAATGGGATAGGACGACAAGGGATCAAAAAATATTCGTTGGCGCGCCCATCATGATCCTTTTTTGAATTTGTGGTTCGGAATTTGTTTAGAGCTTGTGATCTGTTGTTTGGTGCTCTTTTCGAATTTGGAATTTGGAATTTGGGATCTGGGATTTGACTCCAATGGGCGATGGAATGGATTGGGTCTTATGTCAGCCGGTCTCAGGTAGAAGGGCACCAGATCCCCCAACTGGTCAAAATCCCCCCTTCGGTATCTCCGGAGCCCTATCACTGCCAGGGAAGACGCCTTCAGATTCCACAGGGGCGCAGGGGCTAGAAGGGCTCTGGGACCCAGCAGATCCCGGACAATCTTTCCCTGTTGCGCGAAATTGTTACCAATGAAAATCGCCTTGTCCCCTGCGAAGGAGACCAGGTCTTCAAAGCGCAAAGGGGTGTCATCCCTTGTTCTTACCAAACGGCCCTCTTCAGAGAGTGTGAACAGGCCTGCAAAGACTTCTCCTCTTCTTGAATCGATGATGGCGCACACCGCCTCGGACGGATAGGGTATTTGCAGGGCCATGGATTCGAGGCTCGATACGCCGATAATAGGAATCTGGAGCCCCTGGCAGATGCCCTTGGCGGCTGAGAGCCCCACACGCAATCCAGTAAAGCTTCCCGGCCCCCTGGAAACAATGACGGCCTTGAGTTCCTTGATTTCGATGCCGCGCGTCCGCAGCACGTAATCAAGAGACGGCATGAAAGCAGTAAAACTATTGGATTTCGGGGACAAGAAATACTCAGTGAGAACAGAGCCCCTTTCGTCCACGAAGGCCATCCCGTACTGGAGCGTGGAGGTATTGATGCACAGAATCATCTTTCATCTTCCATGCTTTCGGAAAAACCTCACCTTCAGCGTTGCGCCGTATCTTTACTCACTGCGGCGTACTTCCACCTACGCCTCGTTCCTAAAGATTTGCGCGCCTTGCACCTGCCTGCCGCAGGCAGGTCTGGGGCCTTTCGGAAAGCATCAATGGAGCTAAGGTTTTTGCAAGTTCATAGAAGTACGCCCCAATCACAACGGGGGGCAGCCCAATGCCGCAGATGGGGTTTTTGCGGAAGCATCATTTCATCTTTGGAAGAGTCTCGAAATATCATTGTAAAAGACCACGGCCATTAGAAATATGAGCAAAAAAAGCCCCACCTTCTGGGCCAAATCCCGTTTTTTCAGGCTTATGGGTTTGCCGAGCACGAGTTCGATCAGGAGAAAGAGAATGAGACCCCCATCCAGGATAGGGACTGGGAGGAGATTCAATATGCCCAGATTGATGCTGATCACTGCCATAAAGGGAATAAGATAGGAGAAGCTCTCCTGGGCCAGCTGACCCGTCATTTGACCTATCAAGATTGGACCTCCCAGGGTCTTGATCGGCACGACTCGCTGCAATAGCTTTACTACCGTCAGGCAGGTCAAAGAAATCACCTCCCATGTCTTCCGAAACCCCTCTCCCACGGCCTCCAGGGGGCCAAGCTCTACCTTTTCATACTTTCCGGCAGCCACTATCCCAATCAACGCAGACTTGATCTCTTCCCCGAATATGTTCTTCTCAACGGCCTCTTCTGGGACTACGGTAAAGGTCTTTAGATCGGTCCCCCTCCTCACTCTCATCTCCAGAGGCCTCCCTGCCATGCCCTGAACGATCTCCTTTATCTCAGCCCAACTCCCGGTCTCCTTTCCCATTACCGAGACGATAATATCCCCCTTTGAGAGACCTGCCTCACTGGCCGGAGAACCTTCCCTGACCTGCCCTATCTCCGTAGTCATTACATACTTGCCGGCAACCACATAGAGGCCGCAGAAGAGCAGGAGCGCCAGGGCCAGATTGAAAAGAGGGCCTGCGGCCACGATTGCAATTCGCACCAATACAGGCTGGTTGCTGAAGGCCCTTTCAGCCTCATGGGGCAGAACATCCTCTTCTTCGTCCTCGCTCTCCCCCAGCATCTTGACGTATCCTCCAAGGGGAACTGTGGAAATCAGATACTCGGTCTCTCCTATCTTCTTCCCTACCAGCTTGTATCCAAATCCCAGGGAAAACTTGAGCACCTTTACCCCGAACTTCTTTGCAACAAGGAAATGCCCCAGTTCGTGAAAAAATATCAAGATCCCGAGAACCACTATAAAGGGCAAGAAATAATAGATAAAATAGTGCATTGTTCACCTGGCTTCATAGACATGGAAAGCGCACGTCAAGGACGCAGGCGCCGTCCGACAAATGATGTCCCGATATCAAGCTGACACGGTAGAACCATGATACAACATTCACCCTTCCTAGTCCAACACAGAATCTGCTCCTGTTTCTCGCTTCTCATACCCCTTCCTTTTGGGACACGGAAGCACCTATCCCGCTGCCTGTTCATAAGGGCAACGTCTACGGCTCCTCCCCTGCACCCATGTCCCTCTGAATCCGCCTGGCAGTGTCCCTGGCCCAGGCATCCGCCTCCAACACCTCCTCTATCCCGTCAATGGAAAAGGGATTGTGTGCTTCCATGGTCCTTTGAATGAGAAGGGGGATTTGCAGGAACCCTATCGCCCCTTCAAGGAAGGACTCGACCGCTATCTCATTTGCACCGTTCATCACTGCCGGCATAGAGCCCCCGATGCTGATAGCCTCAAACGCCAGTTCAAGGCACCTGAACCTCTTGAAATCCGGCTTTTCAAAGCTCAACTCGCCGATGTCGGCCAGATCCAGGTAAGGGAGCCGGGTTTGAATGTGATGGGGACAGGATAGGGCATAGGATATGGGCGTAATCATGTCTGGTATTCCCATCTGGGCAATGATGGAGCCATCCTGATACTCTACCATGGAATGTATTATGCTCTGGGGATGTATCAGGACATTTATTTGCTCAATTTTCAGGCCAAAGAGCCACTTGGCCTCTATGACCTCCAGCCCTTTGTTCATCATGGTAGCACTGTCTATGGTTATCTTGGGACCCATATCCCAGTTGGGATGTTTCAAGGCCTCCTCGGGAGTAACCTTCTCCATCTCTTCCAAGGGCAACTCCTTGAAGGGGCCCCCCGACGCGGTTAATATGACTCGTCTCACATCTTCTCTGGGATGACCCTGCATCGACTGAAATATGGCGCTGTGCTCACTATCCACAGGCAATATGCTCACACCCCTCTTTCTGGCTTCCTCCATCACCAGGGAACCGGCCATGACCATGGTCTCCTTGTTGGCGAGGGCTACCTGCTTGCCTTCCTTGATCGCCTCATAGGTGGGAATTAGCCCTGCCGCACCTGTAATTGCAGAGATCACCGTGTCCACCTCTTCCACTGTGGCCACCCGTGCTACCCCTTCCTCTCCTGAAAAGACCTCGACGCAGGAGGTCTTCCCAAGCTTACCCCGCAGGCTCTTCGCGCTCTCCGCGTCAAGCGTGGCCACATATGTGGGGCTGAGCTTCTCTATCTGTCTTAACAGGAGGGAAACATTCCGGCCTGCGGCCAGGGAGACGACCCTGTATTTTTCTGGATTGTCCTCAATCACCCTTAAGGCGCTCGACCCTATCGAGCCCGTTGAGCCGAGTATGGCGATTCTTTTCATCGCTCAGCAAGAAGCCCCCTAAAATAATCTATGGTCTCCTTCAAGCCATCTTCCAGGTCGACCTTGGGCTCCCAGTGAAGCCTCTCCCTGGCAAGGGTAATATCAGGCCGTCGCCTCCTGGGGTCATCCTCGGTTGGAGGGAGGAAATTGATGGGAGAACTGGATCCGATCAGTGCCTTTATCTTTTCTGCCAGGGTAAGAATCTCGTGCTCGGCAGGATTTCCAAGATTAACCGGTCCTATGAAATCATCGGGGCCCTCCATCATGCTAATAATCCCCTCAACCATGTCATCCACGTAGCAAAAGGACCTGGTCTGGGTGCCGTCGCCGAAGATTGTAATGGGCTCTCCTTTCAATGCCTGAATAATGAAATTACTGATCACCCTTCCGTCATTCGGGTGCATCCTTGGACCGTATGTGTTGAAGATTCGCACCACCCGGATATTCACCCTGTTTTGCCTGTAATAATCGAAGAAAAGAGTTTCAGCGCAACGTTTTCCTTCGTCATAGCAGGCTCTTAACCCTATAGTGTTCACGTTTCCCCAATAGGCCTCTTTCTGGGGATGCACCGTGGGGTCCCCGTAAATCTCGCTCGTAGAAGCCTGCAATATCTTGGCCTTAACCCTCTTCGCCAGTCCTAGCATATTTATGGCCCCCATTACGCTCGTCTTTGTGGTCTTGACCGGGTTGTATTGATAGTGGATGGGAGAGGCGGGGCACGCCAGGTTGTAAATCTGGTCAACCTCCAGAAACATGGGATTCACAAGGTCGTGACGAACCACTTCAAAATTCCTGTCATCCATAAGGTGGAAGATATTGCGTTTCTGTCCCGTGAAGAAATTGTCCAGGCAGATGACATTGTACCCCCTATCCAGCAGCCTTTCACAAAGATGGGAGCCAAGAAATCCTGCCCCGCCGGTCACCAATACTCTCTCCCTGTCAAACGAATAGTATCCCATTATGCCGCTGCTCCATATTCATGCAATTGAGGTCTTTGAAGAAGACCTCCCAGGGGCCAAAACCGACCCCTGGAAAAGTTGTTATCCAAAATCCCAGTCACATACCAACAAAGTCAAGTGGCCTCTCTCCCCTCGGTGTTATCCCTGGGTTACCTTCTCATCGCCCAAGAATTAATTATACCAAATACGAGGTGCCTTGTCTCTATGGGAGGTACCAGGCCAGGAAAAAATAGAGGACCGGGATAGCGAACAGCAGGCCGTCTATCCTGTCCAGAATCCCTCCGTGACCGGGGAGGATACTCCCTGAGTCCTTTACCCCGTGGTTCCTCTTGATCATTGATTCCACGAGGTCACCGATCTGGCTCAGAATGGAGAGGACCGCGGCCAACCCTATCATAGAGATCTCAAGCTCAAAGGGAGGGAGTATTCTTGAAACTAGGACGGCTGCAAGAATGCCTGCGAGGAAACCCCCCACTGCTCCCTCCCAGGTCTTGCCGGGGCTGATCGAAGGATAAAGCCTGTGTCTTCCCAGAAATCTCCCCGCATAATAGGCGCCGGTATCCGTGGAAAACACCACGCAGAGTAGAAAGACGATCCACAGCTCTCCCCGGGGATACCTCTCTATGAAAATGAGAAGGGAGAGAGGCAAGCAAACGTAAAAAAAACCGAAGAGCATCTTGCCTATCCCTTCCGAGGCGTTGGCCCTTTGAGATCGATACAAGAAAAGAAAAAGGATTGCCGGTACCATCACCCAGAGCGAGGCCGCAGGAAGGATCATTACCAGGGGCCCCCTCGAGATGAAATAGAAAAGGGGGTAGGCCAGGATCAAGCTCACGACCCTCAGGGACCTCGGCGTTTCAGGAGAACTGATGCGGTAAAACTCCAGGAGACCCAGGACCGAGACCAGGAATAGGAAATGTTGAAAGGCCCACCTGGGTGCAGGCCCCAGCAGGTAAAGGACCAAAGGAATTGCAATTATGGCCGTGAGCCACCGCTTTAGGTGCATCAACCCCTTGCGCTCCGTTCATCGATCCAAGGTGAGGGGCTGGCTGACCCAAGGCCTGAAGAGGAATTGAAGACCTGATTCCAGCAAAAGAACCCCTTTGAACCCGGTGGCATCCCAGCCAAATTTACGGCAGTCTTTGACATAACCCCTTAGTCGCGCACCTGCTGCTCTCCAGTGGCGCCAAATCTCCTCTCCCGCCTCTGATATTCTCTAATAGCCGCTATGTATTCCTGCCTTCTGAATTCGGGCCAAAGGGTGGGGGTGAAGTACATTTCCGTATAGGCGATCTGCCAGAGAAGAAAATTACTGACCCTGTATTCTGCGCTCGTCCTGATCAGGAGGTCTGGTTCCGGTATCCCCGCCGTATAGAGGTTCAGGGTGATAAGATTTTCCTCTATTTGTTCCGGGGCGATCTCTCCCTTCTTTACATCACTTGCAATCTTCCGAATTGTGTCCACCAGCTCTTGCCTGCTCCCATAGCTAAGTGCAAGGGTAAGCACCATTGCATTGTTGCGACTGGTCTTCTCCGTGATCTTCTCCAATTCTTTCCGGACATCCTTCGGTAACTTATGTATTCTTCCGATTGCTTGAAGCCGGATACCGTTGGTCAACATTTCCTCAAGTTCGCTTCTGAGAAACCTTTTCAGGAGATTCATCAGGGCCTGGATCTCATAACTTGGCCTCTTCCAATTCTCCTCTGAAAATGCGTATAGGGTGAGAAAAGGTATCCCAATCTCCCTGCTGACCCTTACTATCTCGCGCACGGATTCCGCCCCTTCCTCATGTCCCCTTATCCGGTTCAAGGCCCTTTTTCTTGCCCAGCGGCCGTTTCCATCCATTATTATTGCTACATGTCTGGGAAGCTTTTCTGTCTTTAGTTCATCCATCACTCTGGAGCTGGGATCTTTCTTCATATTTCTCGTACTCAACGCAAGGGGGAAATCAAAACCGGCTGCTTAAAGGGAAGAATGCTGGGAACGGATTGATTGTCAGCATAAGGCCATCAAGGCCTTCACTCCTAGAACTCCATTATCTCCTTTTCCTTTTCGGCCGTTATGGCATCGATCTTCTTGATATATTCATCCGTAACCTCTTGGACCTCTTCCTGGCCTTTGTACATCTCATCCTCTGAAATCTCCTTCTCGTTCTTCAACTCCTTTAGAAGTTCGTTTGCCTCTCTCCTGTGATTGCGTATGGATATCTTTCCTTCTTCCCCCATTTTTCTTGCCAGTTTGGCAAGCTCCTTCCGTCGCTCTTCCGTGAGGGGAGGTATGGGAATCCTGATGATCTTCCCGTCGTTCATAGGGGTCAGACCAAGCTCGGATTTCAGGATGCTCTTCTCTATTTCCCCTATTATGGATTGGTCCCACGGTTTTATCGTGATCAGGCGGCTTTCGGGCACGGAGATGGAAGCCACCTGGTCCAGGGGCATCTGCGTCTCGTAACAACTGACCCTGATCCCGTCCAGGAGCGCCGGGGATGCCCGGCCGGTTCTAATCTTGGCCAACTCCTTCTTGAGGGCCTCAATTGTCTTGTCCATCTTTTGACGGCATTCGGAAATTATTTCTTCTCTCATCCCTTTCCCCCCGATATGATCGTGCCGACCCTTTGTCCCAGAACAACCTTCCTAATATTCCCCCGTTTGCACAAATTGAAGACTATTATCGGCAGGTTCTGTCCCATGGCCAATGACACCGCGGTCATATCCATGACTTCCAAGCGTTTCTCCAGTACCTCGTGATAGGCCAGTTCCCTGTACCTCTTCGAGGCGGGGTTCTTCTCGGGGTCCGAGTCAAAAACCCCCTCCACCTTGGTTGCCTTCAGCAGGACCTCGGCCTGAACCTCCATTGCCCTCAAGGCGGCAGCGGTATCTGTGCTAAAGTAGGGATTACCGGTCCCGGCCCCTATGACAACGACCCGCTTTCTGTCAAGATGATTGATTGCCTTCTCCCTGATGTAAGGCTCCGCCACCTTGTCTATATCGATAGCGGACATTACCCTGCTCTCCACGCCCAAATGATTCAGGGTCTCGTTTAAGGCAATCGCGTTAATGACAGTGGCCAGCATCCCTATGTGATCCGCAGGGACCCTGCTCATGCCATATGCAGAGGAGCGGAGACCGCGGAAGATGTTCCCCCCGCCTATGACTATTGCAATCTCAACTCCGAGCCCATGAACCTCCTTGATTTCTTGGCCTACGTCCTTGAGTACCCCTGGGTCGACTCCAAAGGTCTTTTCGCCCATCAAGGCCTCGCCGCTCAACTTTAGCAGCACGCGCCTGTAGCGGGGCTTTCTACTGCTCATCGGCACCACCAAGCTGGTAGCGGGTGAAACGCCTGATAACTATGTTCTCGCCGGTCTTTGCTATTAGCTCATTCAATAGATCCTGCACCCTCTTGTCAGGATCCTTTACAAAGGCCTGCTCAAGCAGACAGGCCTCTGAGTAGAACTTCTTCATTTTTCCTTCCACGATCTTTTCTATGATCTTTTCAGGCTTGCCGGACTCCCGCGCCTGGGTGGCATAAATATCCCTTTCCCTCTCTAATATCTCCCCTGGGATGCCTTCTCTATCAATGGAAATCGGGTTTGTCGCGGCAATCTGCATGGCAATGTCCTTTACGAAACTGGTGAAATCCTCGGTCTTGGCCGAGAAATCCGTCTCACAGTTGACCTCCACCAGGACCCCGATCTTCCCCCCGGCATGGATATACGATTGAACCTGTCCCTCTCGGGTAGTACGCCCGCCCCTTTTCTTGGCCGTGGCGATCCCCTTTTTTCTGAGAAAATCAATGGCCTTCTCTATGTCACCATCACATTGCTTGAGGGCCTCTTTGCAGTCCATGATTCCCACGCCTGTCTTTTCCCGTAACTCTTTTACAAGTCTAGCATCTATCTGCAATTTATTCTTCCTCCAAGTGCTTTTCTCTTGAGTCTGGCTCGTCTTTCCTGGAGACGACAATCACTTCAGGTCCCTTTTCCCCTTCTTCACCTTCGGTTACAGCAGGCTGGCCCTCGGGCGGTTGCTCGGCCTCCGGAAGCTCCCCTTCCTCGCTCTCCGCCCTCAACCTCTCTTCAGCCAGGTTGTGCCCCTCAATACAGGCATCCGCCATCTTGGAACAGATCAATCTGATGGCCCGTATGGCATCATCGTTTCCCGGAATAATGTAATCAATCTCATCCGGATCACAATTCGTATCCCCAATGGCCACTATGGGAATACCGAGCTTGTTGGCCTCCTTGACCGCAATATGCTCCTTTTTCGGGTCCACGATAAAGACCGCACCCGGCAGCTCGTCCATGTCCTTGATGCCGCCCAGGTTCCTTTCCAACTTGAAGAGTTCCTTCTCCATCTTGAGGGCTTCCTTCTTCGTATAGCGGAGAATGGAGCCGTCTTCCTTCATGCTTTGGAGTTCCTTCAGGCGCCCCACACTTTTTCGAATCGTCTGAAAGTTGGTAAGGGTCCCCCCCAGCCACCTGTGGACCACGTAAAACATGCCGCAGCGTTCACTCTCTTCTACAATGGACTCATGGGCTTGTTTCTTGGTACCGACAAAAAGGACGGAGTAACCGTCGGCAACCGTCTTGGCGATGAAATCATATGCTATGCCGAAAAGATGCACCGTCCTTTGCAGGTCGATAATGTGGATTCCGTTCCTCGAGCCGAAAATATAGGGCTTCATCTTGGGGTTCCATCGCCTGGTCTGGTGCCCAAAATGAACTCCCGCCTCCAAAAGTTCCTTCATGCTTACTATAGGTCGCGCCATGAAATCCTCCTCGGCCTAGAGAATGCCTCTAAGGCCCCTGTCCCTCGGTTTTTCCCTCCGCTCAGAATCCATGAGACCCTATCGGCCACCGAGGACACTCTGAACGTGTGTACTCTTGCCATTTGTCAAATAACCTCCAAATAGATTTGTTGATTCGAGATGCAAAAACCCCAAAACTCGTCTTTTTAACATTCCTGTGATCCCTTTTCAAGAAAATTCCAAAAACTTTTCCTTTTGCGCGACCTGTCCTCTATTCCTCCCATCCACCATCGGCCCACCAGTTCCCGTTCAGTTTTCCCCAATTCTGCCCGGTATTTTCATTGACCTCAACCCCGCTAATTGATTATATTGTCTCTACATGCCTTTGGATAGAAAAATCTCTCAAGCCGGCTCCTTGAATGGCAGGGACCCCCTCTTATTTGGGTTCGTAGATTTACAGAATTTTCATGATTTACGGCCTGTTCCTCGATGGATAGCCAAATGAAAAAAGATCTCAAAAAAAAGGCCCGGGACGTGGAGCTAAGGCTGGTCCAATCCCTGTTCAGGTGGAAATACAAGAAGGAAGGTCGTCCGGTCCCGGGGGAAGAAGAGCTAAAGAAGAAATCGAGAATATTTTCTGAAAGGGTTCAGGGGACAATATCAAGGAGAGGGGGCAATATCTGGAAGGAGCTTAAGAATGTCTATGGGGACAAGAAGGAGGACAACAAGGATTGAACCAGAGGGAGCGTTTGAGGAACCTGAAACTTCAACTGGATGAATCCGAAGTGAAAAATCTCTCACCCTGGGCCTGTCCTAGCAGGGAGGCCACCAGGAGAAGGCCGGAGGATACGGTTGAGGGTGGTCACAGACAAAACTTCTCTCTTGACGCGGACAGGATTCTGCACTCCCTGGCGTACACCAGGTACATTGATAAGACACAGGTCTTCTATCTGATCAAGAATGATCATATCACGCACAGGGTGCTCCACGTGCAACTGGTCTCCAAGATCGCCAGGACAATAGGGAGGCTCTTGCGCCTAAACGAGGATCTCATCGAGGCCATCGCACTGGGCCATGACATCGGGCACGCCCCTTTCGGGCATGACGGGGAGTCATTTCTATCCGACCTCACGTCTCGATACGGCCTTGGCCCCTTTCTTCACAATGTCCAGGGGGTCAGATTCCTGGAGGAGATCGAGAGAAAAGGAAAGGGTTGGAACTTGAGCCTCCAGGTACTGGATGGAATTCTCTGTCACGATGGCGAAGTACACACCCAGGCACTTACGCCCAAAAGGAAGAAGGACTTTAAGGTCTTTGACTCCGAGATCAGGCAGAAAGAGCAAAACCCTTGCCGTGAGCTCGTGCCAATGACCATGGAGGGATGCGTGGTAAGAATGGCGGATACCATCAGTTACGTGGGCAGGGATATCGAGGATGCGATACGTCTCGGACTAATAGATAGAAGTGATATACCCGATTTGTGCCGTGAGGTCTTGGGCAATACGAACGGCAGAATTGTTTATACCCTGGTGGAAGACCTTGTCTCCAATAGTCTGGACAAACCTTATATCGCCTTCAGCTCAAGAGTTAGTGAGGCCTTGAAGCAACTGAAGCAATTCAATATGGAGCGTATTTACACCAGCAAGCGGGTTAAGAGGCAGACCCCCAAGATAAGGCTCATGTTCAAATTGCTCTTTGAAAAGTATATTAAGGATATGGAAGCCGGAAACAGGGAGTCTGATATTTACAGGGAATATCTTGAGGGCATGTCACCGGAGTATGAGAAAAACACGCCCCAGGCCGGCATAGTCCGAGATTTCATAGCCGGCATGACGGACAAGTATTTCCTCGACCAGTGTTACAAACATATAGTACCTGATGCAAGGGCCATAGCCTTTTGATCCTCAGAGCTTACCCGGTGCGGGGTTTAAGATCGACCGCTGAAGCCCATTACCTGCCGGCTTTTCGTTGAGGGATACCGACCCCAGGTGCCAGTGAAGCCCCCTTTGCAGAGACCCATCCTCGGCTCCCTTCTGGGAAATCCACATTGGCCCAGGAAAGCAGTTGACAAAAAGGCTAGGAACGAGTAAATGATCAATCATTTCAGTACGCTCTAATGTGGTTCTCCCTGGGGAGAAGAGGCGAACCCTTGACTGGAGGGAGGTCTAGTCTTTCTGTTCAATACCACCAAGTGTGTCTGTCTCGGTTTGAGAGCCCGGTTCACAGCAAGGCTCAAGCAGACCTGCCCCTGCGCGGCGATTACTGTGTTCGCTTGCCCAAGGGCCCTATCAGCAGATCAACAATGCCCCCAAAAAGGCCTGCCAGGATAGCACAGGGGGAGGATTTCGCCTTTTCCACGGGGGCCCAAAGAAGGAGAAGTTCATTGATGGCCTATGCCGCAGACCCAGAGCAAGGAGATACCCTTTTGAGACTTGAGAATCTGCACATGTACTTTGGCAAGGTGGCGGCTCTCGCAGGTGTGGACCTGGAAGTCAAGAAGGGTGAGATTCACTCTATCATCGGCCCTAACGGGGCAGGCAAGACGGTCATGATGAACTGCATAAACGGACTCTACAGGCCCCAGAAAGGAAATATCTATTACAAGGGCCGACTCATCAACGACCTCAAGCCACACCAACGCGCCCTTCTCGGGATTTCAAGGACCTTTCAGAAAATTGAACTGTTCGGGGGCATGACCGTCCTGGACAATATCCGTCTCGGAAGACACATCCACCTCAAGTCAGGGGTCATCGGGGGCTCGGTTTATGTGGGGAAGACGAGACAAGAAGAATTGGAGGCCAGGAAGTTCATCGAGGAAGAGATCATCGACCTCCTCGAAATTGAAAGCATCAGAGACAAGACAGTTCATATGCTCCCATACGGGCTACAAAAGAGGGTTGAATTGGGACGGGCCCTTGCCTTAGAACCTGAGCTACTCCTCCTGGATGAACCCTTGGCCGGACTGAACCTGGAAGAGGTTGAGGATATGGCCCGTTTCATCCTGGATATCAACGAAGAAGAGCGCTGGAAGGTCACATGTATCCTGGTGGAGCACGACATGGGTGTGGTTATGGATATCTCTCACAGGGTTCTCGTGCTCAACTTCGGGTACAAAATCACGGACGGCACCCCGCAGGAAGTTCAGGGCAATCCTGAGGTCATAAGGGCATACCTGGGTGAGGAGGAGCTCTATGCCACCAGGAGATAAGGGTCCAAAGGGCTCCGTGTCCGAGATAGACATCACAAAGGATCTCACCATCCCCAAGCTGTTCCTGCGACAATGCAAGAAATTCGGGGCCAACAGAGTTGCAATGAGGGAAAAAAACTACGGCATATGGATTCCCTTTACCTGGCAGGACTATTATGAAAACGTGAAACACCTGTGTCTGGGGATGGTTCGTCTTGGATTGAAGAAGGGTGACAAGGTTGCCATGATCGGTGATAATAGACCTGAAGGTCTCTGGGCCGAGATGGCGGCACTGTGTGCTGGTGCTATCGGGGTGTGGCTGTTCCAGGATTCGATGATAGATGAAGTGAAGTACATTATCGATCATTCCGACACCAAATTCTTTGTGGGAGAGACCCAGGAGGAGGTGGACAAGGCCCTTTCCATCAAGGAAGAGTGCCCGAGACTAGAGTGGATCATATGGGACGATCCCAAGGGCATGAGAAACTACAACCAGGATTTCCTCATAAGCATCAAAGAGGTCCAGAAACTTGGCAGGGAATTGGACAGCCAGGACCCAGGGCTGTTTGAAAGGATGATAGGCGAGGCACATGGAGATGATATCTGTCTCCTCTTCTATACTTCCGGGACGACCGCCCAACCCAAAGGGGCGCTCCTGAGTCACTGGAATATGCTCACCATGGGCCGAAACCTCATGAGGGTCGATCCATGTTATGAAACGGATGACTTCGTATCCTATCTCCCCTTTGCCTGGATAGGCGAACAGATGATGTCCATTTCCTGCGGTCTTCAGATCGGATACACCATAAATTTCCCCGAGGAGCCGGAAACCGCTTTGGAGAACCTCCGAGAAATAGGACCCCACGTGATGTTCGCCCCGCCAAGGCTATATGAAGGTATGACGCGGCGCGTGCAGGTGAAGTACATCGATGCTTCCTGGATCAAAAGGAAGGCTTACGAATTCGGCACCAAGGTCGGGTACAAGGTAGCTGACATGAAATTCGCCAAGCAACCAATACCCTGGTACTGGAAAGTCTTGAACTGGATCGCATGGATAGCCCTCCAGAAAAAGCTGAAGGACCACCTTGGGATGTCTAAACTCCGGCATGCTTATACAGGCGGGGCGGCGATGGGCCCTGACCACTTCAGGTTTTTCCATGCCCTGGGCGTAAACCTCAAACAGATATACGGCCAGACCGAGATAGCTGGTATTTCAATAGTACACAGGGACGGGGATGTGAAGTTCGACACGGTCGGAACCCCTATCCCTGAAACAGAGGTAAGGATAAGGGAACACGGGGAAATCATCTCCAGGAGCCCCTCCGTCTTTCAAGGATACTACAAGAACGAGGAGGCTACCCGTACCACCCTTGTCGAAGGCTGGCTTCACTCCGGGGACAGGGGCTTCATAGACGAGGATGGCCACCTGGTGGTTTTTGACAGGTCCAAGGATGTTATGACCCTCAACGATGGGAGACCTTTTTCACCCCAATACCTGGAGACCAGGCTAAAGTTCAGTCCGTTCATCCAGGAGGCCTGGGTCATTGGAGATAGAAAACCTTATGTCACTGCCGTCGTGTGTATTGACTATTCCGTTGTAGGGAAATGGGCGGACGACAGGAAGATCAATTATACCAGCTACCCGGAATTGTCCCAGAAACCTCAGGTCTATGAGCTGGTCCAAAAACAGATTGAAGAGGCCAACAGGGACCTCCCCGCCCCTGCAAAGATCCACAAGTTCGTCAATCTCTACAAGGTATTTGACGCTGATGACGAGGAATTGACCAGGACCTCTAAATTAAGACGCTCCTTTGTTGAAAAAAGGTACAAGGATATCATGGAAGCACTTTACTCCGAGGCTGAAACAGTCCACATGGACACAACTATTACCTATGAAGACGGCAGAGAGCAAAGGATAAAGACAGACCTTCACATCCAAAAGGTGGATGTGGCTTGATCGGACCCGGGAGGGAGATCCTATGGAGCTTTTCTTGATGACCATCATAACAGGGATTCTCGTGGGGGGCATATATGCCCTGGTCGCCCTTGGCTGGGTCTTGATCTATAAGTGCTCGGGGGTATTGAATCTGGCAATGGGGGAACTAACCCTCATAGGCGCTTATGTAGCCCTTACCTTCTACCAAATGGGTATTCCCTTTTTCCTGTCCGTCATTCTCACCCTCGTGGTTGGGATTGTGCTGGGCTTTCTCACCGAGAGAATTTTTTTGGATAGACTCATCGGGGAACCTATCCTCTCGGTAATCATGGTGACGGTGGGGCTGTCCTTTTTCCTTAAGGGCCTGGTTGAATTCATATGGGGGACGGATACCCGGGTGTTCGATCCCCCTATTTTTTCCATTGAACCCATCTCCATAGGCTTTGTGAAGATATCACCCGTCTACCTCTGGTCCTTTATTCTTGCCATAGCTCTGTTGATGGTGTTCGTGTGCTTTTTCAAGTTTACCAGGTGGGGCCTGTCCATGCAGGCAACGGCGGATGACGAAACAGCGGCTCTCTCCCTGGGCGTCAGCGCCCGCTTTGTCTATTCCGCTGCCTGGGCCATCGCCTTTATGAGCGCCGGCGTGGGAGGAGCCCTCCTGGGCAACATCAACGGGATCAATATCTCCATAGGCTACCTGGGACTCCTGGTCTTGCCAGCCGTAGTGCTGGGGGGGCTGAACTCCGTACCGGGGGCCATAGTGGGTGGTATCATCATCGGTCTCCTCCAGAACCTGTCAGGGACTTATCTGGACCAGTATTTCCCCGGTGGTGTCAAGGAGATCGTGCCTTTCGTGTTCATGGCTGTTTTTCTCCTCTTCAGACCTTATGGGCTGTGGGGATGGGAAAGGATAGAAAGAGTGTAGGAAAAAAGGGGGAAGAAGGCAGATAACATTGCCGAGCTCAAGTTCTTCCCGGTAGCGCGGATCATATCGAGCTAATTGATCTAAGGGGGTTTCATGTCCAACGTCTGGCTACCTTGCGGCGTCTATCACCAGGATTATCGGAAGGATCAGGGTTGGTGGCAGACCGCTTTCATAAGGGGAAAGATGATTCTTCTCCTCGGCGTTATTTTTGTCGGAATCCCCCTCTTCCTTCCCGAGTATTGGATCGGAGTGGCCACTATGGTCGGGTACACGGCCATGGGGGCCTTGGGTGTCCAGTTGCTCATAGGATACACCGGGCTGATAACCCTGGGACATTCCGCCTTTATTGCCGTAGGGGCCTATACGAGCACACTGCTCGTCCTCCAGTTCCCCTGGCCCGAATCTATCGTGAACTGGGGTATCGCCTATCCTGCTAGTATCATTGTCGGGGCCTTCGTCGCGGGCATTTGGAGCGTGCTTTTCGGTCTTCCCTCCGCCAAGGTAAAGGGGTTTTACCTCATCCTTACCACAATGGCTGCCCAGTTCATCACCGTTGATTTCGTCATCACCCAGTATGTCAGCAAGATAGGCGGCAGGGGGCAGGCCTTCAGCCTCCCACCAGGAACCATAAAGATAGGGCCCTGGATTATTGACTCTGAGAGGAAAGTCTATTACCTGATGGCCGTGTTGATCACCCTCATGGTCATGGTCCTGGCAAACCTGCTTCGATCAAGGGTGGGCCGAGCCTGGGTGGCCATCAGGGACAATGACATCGCCGCCGAGACCCTGGGCATCAACATCATATGGTACAAGCTCCTTGCCTTTTTCGTGGCCGGCTTCTTTGGCGGTGTGGCAGGGGCCTTCTGGGTCAGCAACACCGCTGCCATCAGCCCGGAACACTTCCCCTGGTTCCTGGCCCTGTGGCTGGTCGGCGTCATCCTCATAGGGGGGGTCGGATCCATTCACGGCGCCATCTTCGGCTCCCTGTTCATGGTCGTTGTCATGGAACTGCTCCAGTGGGCCGTTATCCCCCTTTCCGAATACTATCCAAAGTTGCTGATGGATTTTGCTTACATAAAGGACATGGCCTTTGGCCTTGCCATTTGCGCGTTTCTCATATATGAGCCCAACGGTCTTGCCTACCGTTGGTGGCAAATCAAGAACTATTTCAACCTCTGGCCATTTTCCTACTAGAGAGGAGGTGATGGGATTCTTGATTTGAAGGGCCTGCATTTGAACGTAGAAAACTAACAGATTGATCAGACCTTAGAAGGGGGAAACTCATGAAAAACAATATCTGTCTTAGGTTTTTTGTCCTGGTTTTTTCCTTGGCCTTTGTATTCTCCTTCCTTCAGCCTGCAACGGCCAAAACGATCAGGATTGGCGGCATTATGGATACTACGGGAGCCACATCTGATGTTGGGAAGGACTATGCCCTCGGCATGGAAGAGGCATGGAAATATATAAACGAGCAGGATGGCATCAACGGCAAAAAGGTGAAATTTACCTGGTTTGACTATGGCTACAGGATTCCCGAGGCCATTACCAAGTACAAGCTCTTGAAGAGACTGGGATCCATCGTTATCATGGGCTGGGGAACAGGAGATACAGAGGCCCTTTCTCCTACCATTAACAAGGACAAAATCCCTTATGTTTCAGCGTCCTATTCGGCCCATCTGACGAACCCCAAGAAGACCCGGTACAATCTGTTCTTTTCGTCCGACTATTCCACCAATGCCAGGGCCTGCCTCACTGCCTGGTTCGACAAGAAGTGGCCCAAGCACCCTGATTACAATAAGAGAAAACCCAGGTTCGCGGCAAGCTACCACTTTGCCCACCCCTATTGCAGTGCCCCCATTGAGGCCATCAAGGACCACGCAAGGCTGCTGGGATTCGAAATCGGGCCGGACGTAAATGTCTCTCTTGTAGCACTCGATACCAAGAGCCAGATCATGGCACTGAAAAAATTCAAGCCCGATGTAGTATGGCACGGCAATACCACTATGTCTGTCTCCGCCACCATCCGGGATGCCTATGCCCTTGGGCTGGGTGCTGACCACATCGTCAACAACTGGGGTTTCGATGAGAACCTGCCGCGCCTGGCCGGACCCGCGGCCGAGGGTGTCATGGGAGCCACACCCTGCGCGTTTTTCGGCCAGGATTACAAGAACATGGACATCGTGGTGGCAATGGCCAAGAAATACAACCCCGGTGTACCTTTAGAAAAAAGACTCATCAGGACCGTCCAGGCATGGGGCGCGGCCCTTATCACCTGGGAGGCCCTGAAGCGGGCGGATAAGGCAGGGGACTTGTCCGGGCCCGGTATCATGATCAAGGGTTTTGAGACCTTCCGCAGCTTTGATATCGGCCTGGGTGCATCTCCCATCACCTTCACCGCCAAGGATCACAGACCCACCACCGGGTGCCTGGTACAGGAGTGGAGGAACGGGAAATTCCGGGAAGTGAAACGGGTTGACTTCTTGAAGGACCCCCGATTTGCGGATAAGTGGAACAAGACCAAAGAGGAAGGAGGGTTCTTTGGTTACTAGGGTTATTGAGCTATAGAGTTTGTAGAGCCATTGAGCGATTGGAACATATTCGACCCGGTTCGCCCCTGGAGGGAACATCTTGGAACAGTCTGAGGCCATTCTCAAGATAAACAATATCGAGGTCAAGTACCACGAAGTTATCCTCGTGCTCAAGGGGGTGTCCATCGAGGTCCCTCGAAAGGGTATCGTAGCACTTCTTGGCGCAAACGGCGCCGGGAAAAGCACCACCCTGAAGGCGGTATCGGGACTTCTCAAGACCGAAGACGGTGAGGTCACTGACGGTGCCATCCAGTTCGAAGGGCGCCACATCCACCATGAAATGGCCGCCAACATCGCCAAGCTGGGAATCGTTCAGGTCATAGAGGGTCGTAGGGTGTTTGAACACCTGACGGTGGAAGAGAACCTAAAGGTCGGAGCTCACCTGAGGAAGAGCAGATCCGTCAAGGAAGGCCTTGAACTGGTCTATCACTATTTTCCCAGGCTCAGGGAAAAGAGAAACGAGGTTGCAGGCTTTGTAAGCGGGGGAGAGCAACAGATGACCGTGGTTGGCAGGGCACTCATGACCGAGCCCAAACTGGTCTTGCTGGACGAACCTTCCATGGGCCTTGCACCCAGGTTGATCCATGAAATCTTTAATATCATCATGCAGCTCAACAAGGAACAGGGTATCTCGATCCTCCTTGTTGAGCAGAATGCCAAGCTTGCACTAAGTGTCGCCCCATATGCCTACGTCATGGAGACAGGGCGGATAGTGATGGACGATACATCCGATAAACTTAGTCAAAATGAGGATATTAAGGATTTCTACCTGGGCCTGACCGACAAGGGTGGAAGGAAGAGTTTCAAGGCTGTCAAGCATTACAAACGCCGCAAGAGGTGGCTGACTTAGTGCTTTGACTCGCAATTATGGTCGCGTATCTTTCGGGTGGGAATACTTGTTAATGCTCACTCAGCACCAGGTGTTGCGTAAACAAATACGTTGGGGTATTTATGAATCGAAGGACTTAGAAGGTAGAACCTATTGACTTGCTAACACAATTCATACTCACGAAAGGGAGGTTGCGTGATGAACAAACGACTGACATTGATTATGTTGCTTCTTTTCAGCCTGATGGTGGTCTTCGCCTCCTGTGCTACACTATGGAGGCCAACAGAATCAAACTTCAAGAACCCTGAAGTGAAGCTGGACTCGGTCCAAATAAGCTATTACGAAGGGTTTTGGACCTATGGCAAGGCCAAGGTTGCAATGGGCAAAGCCCCAAAAGGTGGAGGCTCTTCCCCGGTATCCCTTGATTTTGTATTTGAGATAACCAATCCCAACAAATACCCTGTTAAGCTGGACTCTGCAAAGTTCTTTCTGTACTTTGAAGACTATGAGCTACGTGTGGTTAATGATGATAATCCCCAGTGGATACCCCCTGGAAAAACCAATACAAAGGTACTTAGCGTCACCCTAACCCCCGTTTCGACTTTTGGAAAATTCATTCTGGCTCACGCCATGAAGGCCAAGGAAAGAGGGGACAAGCCATGGGAACTTATCGAAAAATGGTGGACGAATCTGCCTGATATGGCTTTCCCTATTCACATAAAGGAAGGATCATTCGTTTTTGTGGCGGATGGCATAGTAAAAGTGGTGCCGGTAGAAGCAAATTACCCTTAAGAGACCTGAACTTCGGTCAGCTCTCATGAGGGCTGACCGTATATTTCTGTCCAAGATCTTCCCCTGAAGGGTACTTCAATTTCTGGCTATTAGAGGACAATTATGGGAATTCATGACTTCACTTTCTACGACCTGATAGAGCGGAACGCCCTCTATCATAAGGGCAACCAGGCATGGTACGAAGTAGAAGAGGGCCGGGGTTTCACCTTTGCCGATATCAAGCTCATGGTCGATCGCCTGGCCTGCGGTATCCAAAAGACGGACATAGAGAAGGGAGACCGAATAGGAATCCTCGGCAAAAACAGCCTCGAATATTTCCTTCTCTTTGGCGCGGCGGCTGCCCTGGGCGCCATTGTCCTGCCTATCAACTGGAGGCTTTCCCAGGACGAAGTGGCCTACAACCTGAATGACTGTGAACCGAAGATCCTGTTCTCGGACAGGGAATTCCAGGGTACAATTGATAATATCAGGGATAGACTTCCTTCCGTGAAAAGGTACTTTGATCTCGCCGGGGAAGGAGACACCTCCCCTGGAATCAATGAATTGATGGATAAGGGTGGTGACTACCAGGTCGCGGAGGTTTCAAACGACGATGGCTTTGTCATCATCCACACCGCGGCAGTGGGAGGCAGACCCAGGGGGGCACTCCTCAGCCACGCCAACCTGCTTCTGGCCAGCTTGAACTTCGATTACTATCTCAAGCTTACGACCGAAGATGCGTACCTGAACTGTATCCCTCTCTTTCACGTGGGCGGCCTTTTCATGGCTGTGACCACTTTCCACGCAGGCGCCCTCAACGTCAACATGGCCAGGTTTGAGGCGAAGCAGGCCGTGGAATTGATAGAGGAGAAAAGGATTTCGCTCATGATGGTCTTCACTCCCATGCTCTCCTCCATCCTGGAAGAGCATAAAGAATCGGGCAGGGACATAAGCTCTTTGAGGTCTGTCAACGGGATAGAGACCCCGGAAAACATAGAGAGATACCAGGAGATCACCGGCGGCACATTCTGGTCCATGTACGGCCAGACAGAGGTGTCCTGCGTGGCGACCTATGGGTCTTATAGTGACCGCCCCGGTTCTGCCGGAAAGATTATCCCCTTTGCGGATGTGAGGCTGGTGGATGATTACGACCGTCCGGTCCCCGTGGGCCAGGTCGGCGAAATCACCGTAAAGGGCCCCATGGTCTTCAAGGGTTACTGGAACCTCCCCGAGGATACTGGCTACGCCTTCAGGGAGGGCTGGCACCACACGGGAGACCTGGGGCGCTTTGATGAAGATGGGTATCTCTTTTACGAAGGGCGCAAACCCGACAAGGAACTCATTAAGCCCGGCGGGGAAAACGTTTATCCTGCCGAAGTGGAAAAGGTGATTTTGCAGCATCCGGCCGTTGACAAGACGGTAGTCTTCGGCGTGCCTGACCCCAAGTGGAAGGAAGGTATCAAGGCGGTATGCCGACTAAAGGAAGGTGAGCGCCTCGAACCCCAGGAACTCATTGATTTCGTCGGAGAACGAATCGCCAGGTACAAGAAACCCCAGCATGTGGAGTTCGTCACTGATCTTCCGCTCCTGGAAGACGGCTCTCCCGACAGGAACAAGGTCAAAGAACTTTACGGAGGGAAAAAGAATTAGCCGGAAGCGGGCGTCTCCTGAAGGACTTGCACAGATCCCGCCCCGCCGGGGACCAGATCAGACCGGGAGCCGAAAAGCAGGCCCTGCTCATGCACAGGGCCTTTTTACCGCACAACCATGAAGTCCTCCATCTCAGAGGCTATCATAATGCGCACAAAGGAGTTTGGGGAATCGGACCTCCTGGTCTTCTTTTTTACCCCTGACCAGGGTCAGTTGAAGGGTGTTGCAAAGGGGGGACGGAGGAGCAGGAAAAGATTTGCCAACAGCCTTGACATTCTCTCCCTGGTAAGACTTGAATATGAGGTAAGGAGAGGAGGTTCACTGCCTTTACTCCACTCGGGCAGGCTGATCAACGGCTTTTCGGGGATTCGATCCGATTACACCCTCCTTTCCCTTGCAAGTTACATGATCGAGCTCACCGAAGTTCTTTTCCCAATCGGTGTTGTTGATGAAAGGGCCTTTGACCTCTTGAAGGGCGCCCTTTGTGCCCTTGACGGCAGGGAAAAAGATGTACGCGCGATCACCGTTGCCTTTGAAGCTAGGGCTCTTTCCCTGGGTGGATACAGGATCAACTTAGAGAGGTGCTCCGTTTGCGGCAGGAAGTACACCGGTCAGGGTCCCGCTGTCTTCTCGAGAGACAAGGGTGGAATCGCATGCATGAGGTGTCGGAGTCCCTCGGAAAATGTGCCTGTCGTAAACCCGGCAGCATTGAAGGTCCTCCATATGATTCAATCCGGATCTTGGGACTTCTCAGGAGATTTGCACATCCCTGAAGCGGCTGTCCGAGAAATCAGGCCCGTTCTGAGACTTCACAGGGACTTCAGGATTGGAAGACCCCTGAAGACGGCGAAGCACGTGGATTAGCCCCCTAAAGGCGGAAAACCCCCCAAATCCAAACACCAAATTCCAAATCTCAAGTGCAGGTCCCTGGGAAGGCGATTTTCTATCCTGTTGTCATTTGGGACTTGGGTCTTGGTGCTTTCTTGGTATTTGGGACTTGGAATTTTCTTCTGATTTGGTGTCTGGAAGTTGTAGTTCTCTTGTCGTTTGCGAATCTAAAATATTATCCCTGTTGGAGGACCTTGATGATTTCTGCCATCAATTCATCGCTGTCAAAGGAGAAGGAAACCGTCCCCTTTTCAATGCCGAAGAATACCAGCTCGCACCCGTATTCCTCGGCCACCTCTTCAAGAAGGTTCTTGAGCTTGACGGCCTCGGGATGATCAGGGCTGTCCACTTCTTCCGAAAACATGTCCACTTCGATGGTTCCCATTCCTTCCCGCTTTCCTTGAAAATGGAGGCTGAGCATCCAAAATGCATCCTATTCTACCAGAAACCCACTCGCTTCAAAAGCAGTATCCAAGACCCGAACGACCCTTTCATGTTCCTTGACTTTGCATTTGCCGGGTGGTAACTTTCCACCTCTCTTATTATTATTGGACTAGCCCAATCAAAGAAATCCCATGCCGGAGATGCCATGACTTTTCAAGATTTGATCATGACCCTGGAGAAATTCTGGGCGGACCGCGGATGCCTGATCCAGCAACCCTACGACCTGGAGGTGGGAGCGGGGACTTTCAACCCCGCGACCCTGTTGAGGGCACTCGGGCCTGAACCCTGGGCCGTGGCATACGTGGAACCCTCCAGGAGGCCGACCGACGGTAGATACGGCGACAATCCAAACCGCCTCGGTCACTATTATCAATATCAGGTGATCATCAAGCCCTCCCCCCTGGACATTCAGGACATCTATCTTGACAGCCTCAAGGCACTGGGCATTGATCCCCTCGATCACGATATTCGCTTTGTGGAAGACGACTGGGCATCTCCCACCCTGGGGGCCTCTGGTCTCGGCTGGGAAGTATGGCTGGACGGCATGGAAATCACTCAGTTCACCTACTTTCAACTGGCAGGCAGCATAAAGCTGGATCTGGTCTCCGTTGAAATTACTTACGGCCTCGAAAGGATCGCCATGTACCTCCAGGACAAGGAAAACGTGTATGAACTCATGTGGAACGACAAGATCACATACGGTGACGTGCATAGGAAGGGAGAATGGGAAAACTCTGTTTACTGCTTCGAGCTTGCGGACATTGATATGCTTTTGAAGATGTTTGAGATGTGCGAAAGGGAATCATTAGGGATAAGCGAAAAGGGCATCGTATTGCCTGCATATGACTATTGTCTGAAGTGCTCCCATATCTTTAACATCCTTGAGGCGAGGGGCGCCATAAGCGTTACCGAGAGGACTAAGTACATAGACCGCATCAGGAACCTGGCCAGGGCCGTGTCAAAGAATTATCTCGCACAGCGGGAGGAGATGGGCTTTCCACTTTTGAACAAGTAGAGAGATGAAATGTTTGGAGAACTACTATTCGAAATAGGCACTGAAGAGATTCCTTCAGGTTACTTGGCAAAGGGTCTTGAGGAGCTCAAGAGGTTAGGGGAAACCTACCTGAGGGATCAGCGCATAGGGATAGGAGAGGGTCTGATATCCCTTGGGACCCCCAGGCGGCTGGTCCTGGTTGGGAAGGCGATATCCCTCAGGCAGGAAGACGTGGTGCAGGAGGTAACAGGCCCGCCCAAGAGCGCTGCCTTTGACAAGGACGGCAAGCCAACCAAGGCCGCACTTGGATTTGCGAAAAAGCACGGGGTAACCCTTGAAGAAGTGGATATCGTGGAAACCCGAAGGGGAGAGTACCTCCATCTTGAAAAAGAGATCCCCGGAAGCCCGACCATCGAGATCCTGACTGAAATATTGCCCAGGCTTGTGGCAGATCTTCCCTGGCCAAAGTCCATGCGCTGGGGCAGTTACAGCTTTTCTTTTGTCAGGCCGATACACTGGTTCCTCGCCCTGTTCGACGGAGAGGTAGTCCCCTTTGAGATAGCGGGGATTCGGAGCGGGAACCGGACCAGGGGCCATAGGTTCATGTCTTCTCACGAAATTGAAGTAACAGGCGTCTCCGATTACCTGGCAAAAATGAGAGATAACCAGGTCCTTGTTGATCCCGGGGAGAGACAAGACGCCGTCGAGAGGGCGGTATCAGAGGCGGCCAAACAGGTCTCAGGTGTACCTTCCAAGGACCCAGAACTCCTGGAAACCGTGGCCAACCCCTGAACCGGTACTGACGACCGCGATGAAGGAGCATCAAAAATATTTTTCCCTCTACGACGGGAAAGGCAGGTTGCTCCCCCATTTCGTGGCGGTAAACAATACGGTTACCAGGGATGACTCTGTGGTGCGCAAGGGACACGAACGTGTCCTCCGGGCAAGGTTGGCAGACGCGGAGTTCTTCTTCAGGGAAGACAGGAAAAGGCCCCTCAGGAGCAGGCTTGAAGACCTCAAGGGGGTCATATACCAGGCCGAGCTTGGCACCTCCTATTCCAAGGTACGCCGCTTCACTGAGCTAGCAGAATACATAGGAACTCGGGTTGCACCTGATAAGGCGGAGACTATCAAGACCGTTGCCCTTCTGTGCAAATGCGACCTCGTAACCGAAATGGTCACGGAATTCCCTTCTCTTCAAGGGGTTATGGGTAAAGAATATGCGAGGCTGGAGGGATACCCTGAAGAGATCTGCACAGCAATATGTGAACATTATCTCCCGGCCCACGCAGGAGACGATCTTCCCTCATCCCCGGCAGGGGCTGTCGTCGGTGTTGCGGATCGTATTGACACTATCGCAGGGTGCTTTGCAGTGGGACAGGAGCCTACTGGCACAGCCGATCCCTTCGCCCTTCGCAGGCATGCCCTGGCCATTGTGAGGATCATCGAATCAATGGAATGGGATATTTCCCTCGGGGATGTGGTATCAAAATCCCTTGATATCTTGAAGGACACCGTTGACTTTGACGAAAAGGCCCTCCACGCAAAGATCATGGCATTTTTCAGGGAACGATATAAGAACATGATGCTGGCCGAGGGGTTTGGATCAGATGTCGTGGAAGCTGTCCTTTCATCCGGGTTTGATTCTATTGTCCCTTTGCGGCCCAAGATGAGCGATCTAGAAAGATTCATGAAAGAATCAGGAGAGTTCGAGGCCCTTGTCCTGACCTACAAGAGAATATCCAATATCCTGAAAAACCAACCACCGGCTCGCAGGATTGATCCCGACCTCTTTAAGGAGCCCTGTGAGAGGGAGCTTTGGGAGACTTACACGGATCTCAAGGACCAAGTGCGTCAGCGCATAGATGAGAAAGAATACTTCCAGGCCCTGAACCTCATGGCCAACATTAGAAGCCCGGTGGACAAATTCTTCGACGGCGTTGAGGTCCTGACCAGGGATACGCGCCTGAGAGAAAACAGGGTGGCCCTCTTGCAGGAGCTGTCCCGTTTCTTCTTGAGCCTGGCGGATCTGTCGAAGTTCTCCATTTGATATGATGCTTCCATCATGCTACTTGCCCGGTTTTTTTATGAGGACATAAAGATCACCCTCCTGTCTCATATGGCCAGCGGCGATCTGGGCATTTCTCCCGCTTCCCCAAAACAGGTCTGCCCTGCCTGCACCCCTGATAGCTCCACCGGTATCCTGGTTCACCACAAACCTGCTGAATCTTTCCCAGCGAACTATCTCACCGGACTCATTGATCACGGGTTTTTTTGCGGAGATAAAGCACAGTGCCCCCCTGGGAAACAGCCGAGAGTCTAGTGCCAGTGATCGTCCGGGCGTAAGGAGCACATTAATGTTGCCGTATGGGCCGTCATCCATCCTCCTGAAAAAGATATAGGATGGATTGTAGTTCAGGACCTCTTCCATGAGCTGGGGGTGCCTTCTCAGGAAATTGCGTATGCCTTGCATGGACATATTCTCCCTGTCCATGAGGCCTTTTTGTATCAAATATCTTCCAATACTCCGGTAGCTGCGTCCGTTGGACGACGCGTACCCGACATGGATCTCTTCCCCATCCGGCAGAATAAGGCGCCCCGATCCCTGGATGTGGAGAAACGCCACGTCCAGGGGGTCCTTTAGCCAGGCTATCTCCAGTCCCTTACCCCTTAGTGCCTTCCCTTCCTCTATATCCCTCCTGGAATGATAGGGCAGAACCCTGTTGCCCACTATTTTGGCCACAATACTTTTGCCCTTGAACTCGGGTCTGAAAAGGGCAAGGTCTATCTTGACCAGGTCATCAGGACGGCTGTATATGGGATACTTAAAGGACCCGTAGGAGACCAGACTGGCCTCATAGGTCGGCTCAAAATAGCCGGTAAAAAGGACATGCCTGTTCCCCACCCTTCCCGCTGCCCTGTAGAGGAAAAACTCCCTCTTTATCTTCCTGGCGATTTCACGTGGATCTTTGGTATGCTTGACCATGTCCAGGAACGCCAGTTGGCTTTCGAGAACCTGGGCCGAGGTATAGTCGTGGGGTCCGTAGGAAAACCTATGTTCCGGGCCCAGTTTTTTCAGGTATTCGATATTTCTGTTGATTGCCTGGGCCAGGAGCCGGAAATCCATATCATCCTTGAAGCGGGGATAGAAAAACCTCACCTGCACGAGGGCCTCGCTGGGTCTAGTAGGTTCCCGCTGGAGGGCGGGGTAACAACCCGCAAGCAGGAGCACGAAGACCCATATGACGCAAGACTTTACCCGGAACCAGTTCATATTATGCCAGACAAAGATACCTCTAACAGAATCATGTGATCTTTTTGAAAAGTTTTTTATACGATAACATATCTATGATCATAGGGCATTTTCATTTTATACCTTCTTTTCGTCTCAAACAAGGGGCGCGGGCTTACCAAATCTTGAGATTTTGATTTATTTGTGACTTTTTTATATACCTGCTGTGGTTTTTTTGCCACAGTTATGGTTGCTCCTTGAATGAATTTTCTTGGAATACAACTTGACTGGAGCAGAACAGACAATGATAACAGTAAGTTATAGAGACCCGCCAATAAGTGAGGAAATGGCATGATCTTTGCGTATCAGTATCCACTTGATGACCCGGGGTCTTGCGCCAAGATCTAGTTTCATTTAGGATCACAGGGTCTTCTGGGTAGAAAGCGGCATTTTTGTATTGTTTCAGAGTTTTTTATCAGCCCAAGCTCATAACAGAGGACAAAGGAGTACAAACAATTGGATTTCAGACAGAGAACCTTAAAGACACAGGCAAATTGCACGGGAATTGGCCTCCACTCAGGGGAGAAGGTAGACCTTACGATTAAACCAGCGCCTGATAACCACGGGATCGTATTCGTCCGCAAGGACTTGCCAGGCAATCCTGCTATTCGGGCCCGATCAGAAAACGTCGTGGATACAAATCTATGCACCTCCATTGGAAAAAATGGATCCAGGGTCTCCACAGTCGAACACCTCATGGCCGCTCTTTTCGGCCTCGGTATTGACAATGCTAGGATTGAACTGGACGGCCCCGAGGTCCCGATTATGGACGGCAGTGCAGCGCCTTTTATTTTCCTGTTGAAGAACGCCGGGATCAAAGTTCAAAAGGCCCTCAAGCGATTTATCCTTATCAAGAAGCCCTTTAAGGTCTCTGAAGGCAACAGGTCTGTTTCCGTCAGGCCATCCAGCGAATTGAAGATATGTTATACCATAGACTTCCAGCACCCCCTCTTGAGAAACCAGAGATACTCCATGTGCTTTTCCGCAAGGGAATTTGTCCATGAAATCAGTCGGGCCAGGACATTTGGGTTTTTGAAGGATATTGAGATACTCTGGGAGAATGGTCTGGCCAAAGGCGGATCTCTTGATAACGCCATCGTCATCGACGAGTTCCGAATTGTTAATGAAGACGGCCTCCGCTATAAGGACGAGTTCGTCAGGCATAAGATACTGGACTTCATAGGAGATCTGGCAATCCTTGGCGTCCCGATCATAGGGGAATTCGACGTGGAGAAGTCCGGTCACCTCTTGAACCAGCACATGCTCAGGACTCTAATGGAGAGCAAGGATTACTGGAGAGCCGTCACCTTCAAAGACAGGGAAGAATACCTCCGAAACAATATCAGGATCCCTGCCTTCGGATCCCTTGAACCGGTGTCCGCCTGACAGTTAAAGCCTGATCACTCACAATCTGTTTGTTCCGGGTCGGGAATATCAAATCCCAGGTGCCGCCCCAGCAGGCCGAATTGCCCACGGGCCATTTCTTCGCCATATTGAACCATGCATCCTTTTTTCCTGGCCTCCCTCAGCCATGGCGTAAGCCTGGGGTTTGTCACGACATCCACCACGACAGTTGGAGGAGAGAGCGTATCCACGGGAAAAGGCAACCGGCTGTCCTCATTCATGCCAATGGGGGTTGCATTAACTGCCAGGTCGAAACCCTCCAGGCTGGACAGGTTGAAGGACACTCTGATCCGGGGATTCACCCTTTTCAACATTGCCCGAAGATATGAATGGCGGGTCTTCCTTGTTTCCCGGATAACAATCTCTCTTGCCCCTGCCTCTGCAATTGCATGGGAGATTGCCGCACCCACCCCGCCGCCTCCTATGATTGCGGCACTTTTCCCTTTCATTGACAGGCCGTGGGACTTCAATGCCACCATGAATCCAAGGCCGTCGACCATGTCGCCATTAAGACGCCCCTTTTCGACCCGGATGACATTCACCGCGGAAAGCTCTCTCGCCCGCGCTGACAGATCATCCACGTACCTTACGACTTGCTGCTTGTGAGGAATAGTCACAATACACCCGCCGAAGTTCTTGACTCCCCTCATTAGGCCAAGGAATGACCTGACTCTATCCCTCGGGATATCCATTGCAACCATCACGGCATCTATATTGTTCCTTGCAAAGTAGGCATTGAAATACGTGGGGGATTTCACCTGTGTCACCGGGCTCCCGATCATGGCAAAAAGAGTGGTGGTGCCGGTAGGTATAAGCCCTATTGTTTTTTTCTCTCCCGTGGTTCTCCTCAAAACAGCAGCAGTTGCGATCTTGAACTGGAAGGCCTTTGGAGGCACTCAACCATTTGATTTGATGGGATTCAACCCCTATTTCCCACTCGAGTCCATTTACTTACTCTCTTCCCCAGCAGCCCGCCCTATTCTTCTTTATAGGGCTTCCCAAAAATCTTTTTTTGGGAGCGTATCGCTCTTTGACAACATCATGTTAGAAAATTTGGTACGAATGATTTTACAAAACGCACCTTATTATCACAACCCATTCTGTGGGCAGTTAAGGCTACCAATAGAACAGTGATATGGGCAATGGTACAATGATTTCTTACGGCCCTGAGTCCTTTGACTGTTGGGTTCTGCATCGAGATGGCCAAGAGCCTTGAAAATACTCTCTCAACGGAAGTTCTTTTGTGATAGTTCTCTCTGAATCTTTGA